>JAQGLH010000045.1 GCA_028293005.1 Alphaproteobacteria bacterium | reverse complement strand
GACATTCTCAGGACGGTAGCAGCCACACAGAAGACCGGAAGCAGCCAGAGCGCTCTTTGGCCGCCGAGCCCGACGAGAAGAGCGACGCCGACATAGAATTGCGCCTCGACACAAAGACTCCACAAATGGCCGCCGCCTTCCAGGAGATGCTGAGGCGGAAGGTTGGCGGTAAAAAGAAGGTTTGCAGCGATCGTGCGAGCATCCGCCTGGTCGACAATTGCCAGAATGATCATCGCCGCCCAAGCGAGAGGAACAATCCTGAACAGTCTTCGTCGCAAAAAATCCGGAACATCGGGGCGCTTGAGCAGAAAGTGCGTGATCAGAAATCCCGACAGCGTGAAAAAAATCGCCATGCCCGCAGCGGCGACCGGTTCGTTCAGGCGCCATGATTTCGGGCCCATCGGAAACAAATGCCCGGCCAGCACGAGCAAGATGCTCAGCGCCCGCCACCCGTCAAGGACCTTAAGCCGGCCATCCGCAACGGTCACGAAAGCGAGTCCGCGCGGTCAATTTCGCTCGGGGCGGAAATCATAGCGTATGCGTTTCCCGTTATTACCGCCAGCTGGGTCTTTATGTCGGGTGAGCTTTTCCGCGAGTCTCCGCCTCGCTCCTGATCGGGCGTCGCGCACCATTATCATCACTCGTCGCCGGCAAGAAACGAGATACCGCACTGCACCGGTCCGCCGGATAACTACAGGTGGACATCGGGAAGATCGTCCGAACTCGCAAGCCGCCGTATCACGGCCGCCAACGAACGTCGCCACCCGCTCATATCGTGGCGGAAATCCCGCTCGAATCGTGCGCTGTCGAGCCTCGAGTTCGCCGGCCTCGGCGCCTTGGTAGGCCATCGTTCGGAGGTGGTCGGCTGAACCTCCGCAGTCGGCAATCCGAGCCTCTTGCATTCATCGAAGACAGCAACTGCGACGTCGAACCAACCGGCTGAACCGGTGCCCGCCAGATGGTAGGTGCGACCGAGGCCGATCCCCTCATCGTCGGACGTCGCGCGCACTGCCTTGAGCATGGCATCGGCCAGATCCAGCGCGGAGGTCGGGTTTCCGGTCTGGTCGGCGACGACACTCACCGTGTCCCTCGTCTCGGCGAGCCGCATCATCGTCTTGACGAAGTTATTCCCGAACGGGCTGTAGACCCACGCCGTGCGCAGGATCAGGTGATCGGGATTGGCGGCCCGGACCAATTCCTCGCCCGCCAGCTTCGATCGGCCGTAGACGTTGAGCGGGTTGGTCGCCGCATCTTCGGTGTAGGGCTCATCGCTCGTGCCGTCGAAGACATAGTCGGTCGAGACCTGGATCACCGGCGCTCCCAATGCTCTCGCCGCGGCCGCCACCTCGCCCGCGCCATCGCCGTTGATGCGCATTGCCCGCTCCGGCTCATCCTCCGCCCGATCGACCGCCGTATAGGCCGCGGCGTTGATGACAATGTCGGGCGCGACCGATTTGATGATCGCTTCGGCGGCGCCCGGGACTTCCAGGTCCAGCTCCGGCCGCCCGATCGCGATGATTTCGATGCCAGGGTGGTGAGCCGCCCGCTCGACCAGGCTGCGCGCGAGTTGGCCCTCGCGCCCGGTGACGAGCAATTTCACCGGCCGACGCCGAGCCGGGCGCCCGCATATTTCCGCTCACGGATCGGCCGCCACCACCAGTCGTTGGCGAGGTACCAGTCGATCGTCTTCTCCAGGCCGCTCTCGAAGCTCTCCTGCGCATGCCAGCCAAGCTCGCGCTCGGCCTTGGCGGGATCGATCGCATAGCGCCGGTCGTGGCCGGGCCGGTCGTCGACGAAGCTGATCAGATCGCGGCGGCTGCGGCCGCCGGGCAGCGGCTGCCTGCGGTCCAATATATCGCAGATCGTCTCCACGACCGCGAGGTTGGTGCGTTCGCAGCGGCCGCCGACATTATAGCCCTCGCCCACCCTGCCGCGCATCATCACCAGCTCCAGTGCGCGGGCATGGTCCTCGACGAACAGCCAGTCGCGCACGTTGGCGCCCTGGCCATAGACGGGCAGCGGCAGGCCTTCGAGCGCGTTGAGGATGACCAGCGGAACCAGTTTCTCGGGAAAATGAAACGGGCCGTAGTTGTTCGAGCAATTGGAGAGCACGACAGGAAGCCCGTAGGTTGCGGCCCAGGCGCGGACGAAGTGATCGGACGCCGCCTTGGACGCCGAATAGGGTGAGGAAGGGGCATAAGGCGTTGCCTCGGTGAAGACGCCCTCGTCGAACGGAAGATCGCCGAAGACCTCGTCGGTCGAGACATGGTGGAAGCGGAAGGCCTCGCGCGCTTCGCCTTCGAGCTCACGCCAATAGGCAAGCGCGGCGTTGAGCAGGCGAAACGTGCCGACGACATTGGTCTCGAGGAACGCGGCGGGGCCGTCGATCGAGCGGTCGACATGACTTTCGGCGGCGAGATGCATGATCCTGCCGATCCGCTCGTTGCGCAGGACGTCGAGCAGCGCCCCTTCATCGCAGATGTCGCCCCGGTGGAAACGGTAATTCGGCCGCGCCTCGATTTCGCGCAGCGATTCGAGGTTGCCGGCGTAGGTGAGCTTGTCGAAATTGACGACATGATAGCCGCGGCCGACGAGGTGGCGGCAGACGGCGCTGCCGATGAACCCGGCGCCGCCCGTGACCAAGATGCGTTCGATCGTCATCGCCAGCTGAAACCGGTATCCACAGCGGCGAGCAGCGGCGCGTCGCGGTCCTTGTCGGAAAGCTGGATCTCCGCCGCCGCGATCGGCCATTC
>JAQGLH010000400.1 GCA_028293005.1 Alphaproteobacteria bacterium | reverse complement strand
AGATCAGGGCGAGCGTCAGCAGGAACAGGAACAGACTGAAGCTCGCCACCCCGGCGAAGTCGATGTGACGCGAATGAGGATCGCTGGACTCGCGGACCGATTTCGCGGTGAGCAGGATCAATGCGATCCCGATCGGGATGTTGATATAGAAGGCCCACTGCCATCCGAAACTTTGTGTGATGACGCCGCCTGCGACCGGGCCGAGCGTGATCGCGATCCCCACGACCGATCCCCAGAAGCTGAAGGCGCGCGCGCGGTCCGCTCCCTGGAATGCATGTGACAGGATCGCGAGCGCCGCACTGAGCTGGAGGGCGGCGCCAACGCCCTGAACGGCGCGAGCGACGTTCAAAGTGACGGCGTCGACTGCCGCTCCGCAGAAGAACGACGCAATCGTGAAGACCGCGAGCCCGCTGACGAGCGTTCGCTTCCGGCCATAGCGATCCGCAAGCGTGCCTGCGGGCAGGAGGAGCGCGGCGAAGGTCAGGACGTAGGCGCTGATCACCCACTCGATGTCGGCGAAGTCCGCGCGCAGCGAGCGCGCGATGGTCGGAAGCGATACCGCTACGACGTTCGAGTCGAGGTTGATCATGAACGATGGCACCGACACGCAAAGCAGCACCAGCAGCTTTTGGCGGCCGCCGAGCGGCTGAGCCGTGTCCGCCGGCCCAGCCGTCGAGACCTCGGGATTCTTCACGACATGCAGGCCCGAGCGCACGAACCTATTGTCCATGGCTCTTTCAGCGGAGACTTTGAATCGGTCATGCGGATCGAGCGTGCTCCCGGGACCTGTCTAGGAGAGCTTCGATCAATCCTGAAGCACGAAAGCGGGCTTGGTGGCGCCTTCCGCTCGCGCGCAAATTCGACGCACGCTTTTTCGGCTTAAATCTCAGTCGCCGGCAGGTGACGAAAAATTCACGTTCCGGAAAACCTGCGACCACACCAGGAAGCGTATCAGGATCACACGGTGCGAAGGCGCACCGCACAGACATGGAGATACAGAAGATGCTGAAAACCCTCACCGCCAGTCTCGCCGCAATTGGCCTCCTCGGTGTTGCCGTTCCGGCCGTCGCTGCTCAATCGACCAGCACCACGACCACGACAACGACGCCCAAGGCCGGGACCACCACCAAGACGACCAAGCACGTCAAGAGGGTCCGCCATCACGCCGCGAAGGCCACCGCCAAGAAATCCTAAACGCTGAACTTGGGCTCGCCGAGTTAGTCCCTCCCCGGTGCGCCCAACAGTCCGGAGAGGCCGATCGTACCCTTGCGGTGCGTCGGCCTCTCCGGACGCCCCTGGTGCCCCGCCCATGCTGAAGCTCATGCTGAACGGCGTCAGGGGTGGTTGCCGCCAAAAGCCGTTGCCCCAGAGCCGGGTGCTTTCTCGAGCGGAAGCCACAGAAGCACGCGCAAGCCCGGTTCCGCATCCTCGAGCTCGAGACGCCCGCGATGGAGGTGCGCAATCGCGGCCGCGAGGCTGAGACCGAGCCCGCTGCCGCCCGCCGTCCGGGCCGGATCGAGCCGGCCGAAGCGCTTGACTGCCAACGGCCGGTCCTTCGCCTCGATGCCCGATCCGCGATCGGTGACGATGATGCACAGCTCGCTGCCGACCGCGCGCGCCGCCAGCAGCAGCGGACCGGGCGATGCATATTTGAGAGCATTTTCGATCAGGTTTCCGATCGTCTGCGACAGCAGCTCGCGGTGGATCCACGCCGACAATCCCGCCGGCCCCTCGACGTGCAAGGTGAACCCCCTCTCCTCCGCCTCGGGCGCGTAGAGCTCGCACAGATCGGCGAGCAAAGGCACGATCTCCGTAGGCTGAAGCCGCTCCCGCCCGATCCCGGCTTCGGCCCGGCTGATCTCGAGCGCCATGCCGACCATCTTCAGCAATCCGGCAACTTCGCCTTTCGCTTTTTCGAGCGCCTCGACGTTGCTCGCTCCCGCCACTTCCGCACTGGTGGTTTCGAGATAGCCCTGCAGCCGCGCGAGCGGGGAACGGATGTCATGCGCCAGTCCATCGGTCACGACGCGCAGCTCGAGGACCAAAGCCTCGATGCGGTCGAGCATCGAATTGATCGCATTCGCCAGACCGTCGAAAGCGTCGCCGCTGCCGCGGTCCGGAACGCGCCGTGACAACGCACCTCCCGAGACGGCCTCGGCGGTCGCCGCCAACGTCGAGACCCGCGCGGCAATCAGGCGGGCAAGGACGATCGCGGCTGCGAGCGACAGCAACGCCGCCAAGGCCATCGCAGCGATCGTCGTCTGGGTGAGAATTCCCTCGAGCCGCACCTCGTCTTCGATGACATGACCGGTAAAGAGCCGGGCTCCTCCTCGCAAAGGAGTGGCGATGAATCCGATCGCCTCCGGATCCTCGTGATTGACCCTGAACAGCAGCATTCGGTCCCACTGCCCCTCGGTGCGCGCAGGCGGGGGCCAGGCGGCGAGATTACCGGCGAGCACGCGGCCGCGGCCGTCGGTCAGCAGCAGCACGATGTCGGGATCGTTGGACTCGCGGAGGCGGTCGCGGACCAATTCGTCGAGGCCCGCGAGGCCGGTCTCACGATAATCGGCGAGGAGGTCGTCGCGTAGCTCCTCGGTGAGCGTGCTCGATGCGCGCACCACCTGGTTGGCCGCCACCCGCCAGACGGTGACCAGAACCGCCGACGACGAAACGATCTGCAGCAGGAAGGTGA
>JAQGLH010000399.1 GCA_028293005.1 Alphaproteobacteria bacterium | reverse complement strand
ATGCGGAACGTGTAAGGAACGTTTCGGAAGGTGTCAAGCCGCGGCGGCGACGGCCTGCCCGAGCGCGAGGAAATTGGCGAGCAATACGTGCCCATGCTCGCTGGCGATGCTCTCCGGATGGAACTGGACGCCGTGGATCGGCAGCTCGCGGTGGCGCAACCCCTGGATGGTCGCGTCGGCCGCGGTCGCGTTGACGTGAAGGCATTGCGGAAAGCCTTCGGCGCGCACTGCCAGCGAATGGTAGCGGGCCCCGGTGAACGGCGAGGGGATGCCTTCGAACAGGCCGCTGCCGTCATGCGCCAGCGGGCTGGTCTTGCCGTGCATCTGGCGCGGCGCCTTGACGATCACCGCACCGAAATGTTGGGCGATCGCCTGGTGGCCGAGGCAGACGCCGAGCAGCGGCCGGCTTGCCGCCGCGCAGGCGTCGATCAGCGCGAGCGATACCCCGGCGTCGCTGGGTCTGCCGGGCCCGGGCGAGATGAGGAAACCGTCGGCGCCGCTCGCCAGCGCCTGCGCAACGCTGATCCTGTCGTTGCGCTCCACTTCGACGGCCGCGCCAAGCTCACGCAGATAATGGACGAGGTTCCAGGTGAAGCTGTCGTAATTGTCGACGATCAGGATGTTGGGGCGGCTGAAAGGCTCGCGCGGCGCGATCATCTCGCCCCTACTCGACCGCGCCGCCGCTCTGGAGCTGCCCTTTCACGCGTGTGATCGCCGCCTGGTTGCGATCGAGATCGAGCGAGCGCTCGACCGCGCGGCTGAACTGCGCGCCATATTCCTCGCCGACCACTTGGCCGAACTGGCCGCGTGTGGCTTCGATCAACCCCGGCGTCTTGTCGACGTCGCCCGGAACGACCTCACTGAGATGGACGATGAACCAGCCAGCCCCATTGGGGGCGGCGAGGAGGCGCGCCTTGCCCTTCGGAAGGCTGAAGATCATCGCCAGCGGAGGCGGAACCTTGCCGGCCCGCTGGGCAAGCTCGATCCTTCTGGCGCTGACCCGCTCGACTGGCAGCCGCATGCCGGCACCGGCCATGGCCTTGTCGAGCGGTGCGCCCGCATTGACCTTGGCGACGATTGCCGCCGCGATTGTCCGTGCCCGCGCCAGCGAGCGTTCGCGCACCAGATCGGCCTTCACCATATCGCGGATCTGCGCGAGCGGCGGCGGCGCGGCCGGCACGATACGGCTCACCGCGAGGAGTGCGAAGCGCTGGTTGGGCGTGACCGTCTCGACCACGGGATCTTCGTCGGGGCTCATCTCGAATCCCGACTTGAGCAAGGGCGCGACATCGCGCGGAAGCTGGAAATTGGCGACGCCGGGGGCATCGCCACCCGCGGTGATCGGCGCCGTCTCCTGCACCTGGAGCTTGTGCGCGCGCGCGACCTCCTCGAAGCTCGCGCCATTGCCGATCGCATCCTCGAGCGCGCTCACCAGGCTGTTGAGCGCGTCATCCGCTTTCTGCCGCTCGAGCCGCGCCGCAATCTCGCCGCGCACGGCTTCCAGCGGCCGCGCGGGCGTGGTCGTGATCTCTTCGATGCGCAGGATGTGCCATCCCAGCGGCGAGCGGATCGGCGCGGTCACCTGGCCTTTGGCGGCTGCGAACGCGGTGCCCGCGGCAGCCGGGCCGATCAGCCGGGCGAGATCTGCCTTGGTCTGTGCGCCAAGCGCGACGTCGGCCGGGCCGAAGCCGGCCTGCGTTGCGGCCTGCGCGAAGCTCGTGCCGGAAGCGAGCTTGGTGGCGAATGCCTTGGCGGCGGCTTCGCTGGGAAACACGACCTGCGAGAAGGAGCGCGTCTCCTTCGGCCCGTAAGTGGCGGCCGCGGCACGATAAGCCGCGGCGATCTCGGCATCGCTCGCCTTCGCAGACCCGGCGACGTCGTCATGGCCAAAGGCGGCGTAGCGAAGCACGCGCCGCTCCGGGATAGTGAACCGATCCTGGCGGCGTGTATAATGCGCGTTGATCTCGGCATCGCTCGGCTCGCTGCCGGGGCCGACGGCGGCGGCCGGCACCAGTCCGACCGAGCCGCTGCGCGCTTCGAGGAGCAGCGCGGCATATTGGCGCGCCATCGCGGTCGGGATCTTGGGAGAGGCGGCGACGGGCACGAGCAGCTGGCGCTGGATGATCTGGCTCGCGAGATCGTCGCGCAGCTGGTCTTCGCTGACACGCTCCGCCGCAAGCGCACGGCGGAACGTCGTCTGGTCGAATTGGCCGGCAAGATTGCGGAACGCGGGCATGCTCGCGATCTCGCCGTCGACCAGCCGCTTCGAGGCGCGCAATCCCTGCCGGTGGCCGAAAGCGTTGAGCGCCTTGGATGTCACCATTTGCGAGAGGACTTCCTCGAAGGCGCCCTGGCGGACGAACGTCGCCATGTCGAGGTCGGGCTGCTGCTGCTCCTGGCGAATCCGGCTCAGCTGGCGATTGAGCTGATCGGTGATCTCGGAGGCCGTCACCGCCTGATCGTCGACCTGGACCAACGTGTCGCCGCTGGCGGCGCCCGATCCCAGGCCGGTGGG
>JAQGLH010000381.1 GCA_028293005.1 Alphaproteobacteria bacterium | reverse complement strand
AGGCACATTGGCACGTGCTGCTGCGCGCGCGAGCGATCGAGGCCGGGGCGTTCGTGATCGCCGCCGCTCAGGTGGGCGAGCATGAGGATGGCCGGCGGACCTATGGCCATTCGCTTATTGTCGATCCTTGGGGTAAGGTCCTGCTCGATATGGGGGAACAGCGGGGAATTGCTTTTGCCGACGTGGATCCGGGCGAGGTGGACGAGGTGCGCCGTAGCCTGCCTGCGATCCGGCATCGGCGAAGCATCGCTAAACCGGACCATGTTTAGCCGCGTGATGTTGTAGATGATTGTTTTTGACCTTCGCTGCCGCCCGATCGGCCATGTCTTCGAAGCATGGTTCGGCTCGAGCGGCGATTATGAGAGCCAGCGCGATCGCGGCCTCGTGCAATGTCCGCTCTGTGGCGCCGAGGATATCGAGAAAGCCATGATGGCGCCCAGGGTCGGTGCGAAGGGCAATCAGGCTCCCGCTCCGGTGCCCGCCCCCGCACGGCGCGACATGCTCGCGTCCGATCCCGCGGACGTGAAGACGATGCTCGCGACGATGGCGGCGATGCAGAAGAAGATGCTCGAGAAGGCCGATTATGTCGGCACCCGCTTCGCGGACGAAGCTCGCGCGATCCACCTCGGTGAGAGGGAGGCCCGGTCGATCTACGGCAAGGCGACCAGCGCCGAGACGCAGAGCCTCGCCGACGAAGGAATCGAGGTCGCGCCGCTTCCCTTTCCGTTCGTCCTTCCCGGCGAGGAGAATTGACCGGCGCTGGTGGCGCTAGCCCGTTACGCGAGCCTCGGCGCGCTCAGAGCGGCTAGTCGACAACCAAGCGTCGACCCGCTCGAACACCCGATCCGCGGGACGCCACCGCCGCACGGCGCGCACGACCAGATCGGCGGCGAAGAACACCAGCATCGCGAACACAAGATACCGGTAGCGCAGGATCGGCTGCACCAGCATGTAGGGCAGGATCGTGGCCGCCATGATGATCGCGGCGTAGCGGAAGCGCGCATTCGCGGTGAGGCGGGTCAGCACGCCGAGCAGGCCGAGCAACGACACCGACCAGGCGATCGCCATCTGCAGCACGACCATCGAGCCGGATCTGTCGGCGCCGAGCCATAGCCAGCTTGGCGGAAACAGATAATCGGCCAGATGCCGGGCTGCGAGCCGCATCGCGAGCGTCGGATGGTCGGCGATCCAGCTTTTGGTCTGGTCGGCGAGCGCCTTGAAATAGGGAAGCTCGCCGCCGGCCGCGTGCAGGCGCTGCCGCGCGCCGGCGCTGCTGAAAGGATGAAGTTCCCTCAGCCGGTTCTGAAAGGCCGCGTAGGGATCGGCCGCCTCGACGGCGGCGGGGTTGAAGCCGATCGCCAGCTCCAGGCCGAAGTTGCTGCGCAGCGGCAAGGCTTCCCCCATCGCCTGCTGGTTGCGGATCGACCACGGCACCAGGAAGGCGGCCAATGCCAAAGCGGCGATCAGCGTGGCCAGCGGCCAGCGTGCCGGGCGGACGTTGCGCATCAGAAAATATCCCGATGCCGCATAGGCGCCGACGCCGAGCTGCGGGCTGATGAAGAACAGCAAGCCATTCGCCGCCGCGAGCAGAATCATCGATCGAATGCTCGGCTCGTCGGTGCCGTCGAGCTCGATCAGCGCGAGCAAATAGGCACCGGCGAGCGCGACCGCGAGCGCACCTTCCCACAATCGGAACGCGACCACCTCGAGCCACAGGTTGAACGGAAGCAGGCACAGCGCGGCAAGCGCGAGCAGGCATGCCGTGGGCGAAGCGCCCATTCGCCTGAAGGCGGCGTAGAACAAGGCGAAGCCGGCCGTGACGAGGCCGATCGAGATGAGGCTGAGGATCAATTCGGATGCCGGGCTTGCGATCCCAAAGGCGCGATAGACGGCGCCGCCGATCAGCAGCGGGATCGGCAGGAGATGTGCGGTCGGCCCGCTCGGCTCCCCATAAGGATCGGCAAGTGTCCCTTCCCTGGCGAAATGCGCCGCGACGTTCATCGCCTCCCCGGGCGCAAGCTCGCCCGGGTGCAGGAACAGCCAGACCAGCCGCAATCCGACGCCCAACGCAAGCAGCGCGAGGGCAATCGGAAAAGCGAAGGTGGATCGGTGGCGCGCACGCGCCAGAAGATATGACGGCATCGCCTACGCTCCTAGCCGATCGCACGCATCTTGCACCATCGTCATCGATCCGGCGTGGAAGCTGTGTCCGCAGCGGACCATGTTGGGCCACTTGTTCCGGTTGACCCAAAGCGTCCTCAGCCTGTACCCCGGCGGAAATCCTCAGGGACCCCGTAGCTCAGCAGGATAGAGCATCAGATTCCTAATCTGAGGGCCACAGGTTCGAATCCTGTCGGGGTCACCAAATTTTGTCGGGAGAGGCGAAGTGAGCCAGAGCGATGAGCCTGTCGACGGTGATCTCGTCCATTCGCCGCCGCAGCTCCAGGTCCCAGAAGAGGTGCAGGAGGCGGTTCGGACCTTGATCCGCTGGGCGGGGGACGATCCCAGCCGCGAAGGCCTCGTCGACACGCCCTCGCGCGTCGGCCGCGCCTGGAAGGAATATGCGCGCGGCTATGAGGAAGATCCTTCGCACCACCTCACCCGCACGTTCGACGAAGTCGGCGGCTATGACGAGATCGTGCTGTTGAAGGACATTCCGTTTCAGTCGCATTGCGAGCATCACATGGCGCCGATCATCGGCAAGGCGTCGATCGCCTACCTTCCGCACGAGCGGGTGGTCGGAATTTCCAAGCTCGCACGCGTCCTCCACGGTTTCGCCCGCCGGCTGCAGGTGCAGGAGCGGCTGACCGCCCAGGTCGCCGATTGCGTCTGGGAGCATTTAAAGCCGCAGGGCGTGGCGGTGGTGATCGAGGCGACGCATGCCTGCATGACCGCGCGCGGCGTCCAGACCCCCGGCGTGATGATGACGACCAGCCGGATGATGGGCGTGTTTCGCCAGGACGAGCGAAGCCGGCGCGAGGTGCTGGCCCTGATGGGCTATTGAGCACGCCCGGCCGATGCCGGCGCCCCACGTAGCTTATTCATGAACACGGCCCGTCACCCCCAGCGCATGCCGAATCCAGGCGGCGTTCGTGCAGCGGCGTGTCGTTACGGCCGGTCTGGATGCCAGCCTGCGCCGGCCTGACAATCAGGGGGCGCGGCTTTCCGAAGCCATCCGCACCGAACGATGATCGATCTGCCAAAGAAGAGGCCGCCGGCACCTGGGTGCCGCCGGCCTCATTTTTCCGGGTACGGAAGCTCAGGCTTCGGTTGCAGCCTCGTCTTCGCTCGTGACGGCCTCGCTCGCGGGTTCGGCTTCGGTCGGGACCGTGCCGGGCTCGGCATTGGGATCGAACTCTTCGGTGAAGCCGGCGACATCGCGCTCGAACATGTCGGCCATGACGTCGACACCCTTGAGCTGGAGCTCGGCCTCTTCGGGCGAGCGTGCGACGTTGACGCGGATCGTCACCGAAACTTCGGGGTGAAGCGCGACCCTCACCTGTTGCATGCCGATCGCCTTGATCGGGCGGTCGAGGACGATCTGGTTCTTCGCCACCTTATGGCCCTGCGCTTCGAGTGCATCGGCGAGGTCGCGTGCCGACACCGAGCCATAGAGCTGGCCGGTGTTCGACGCCTGGCGGATCAGCTGGATCGTGGCGCCATCGATCGTCTTGGCATCGCCCTGGGCCACGGTGCGGCGCTCGGCATTGTCGGATTCGATTCGCGTGCGATTGGCTTCGAACACCTTGCGGTTGGCATCGTTGGCGCGCAGCGCCTTGCCGTTCGGGAGCAGGAAGTTGCGGGCGAAGCCGTTCTTCACCTTGACGACGTCGCCAATGTGACCGAGCTTCTCGATCCGCTCGAGCAGAATAACGTCCATGTTCGTCGCTCCTTATTTCACGACGTAGGGGAGAAGGCCGAGGTGCCGCGCGCGCTTGATCGCCTGGGCGAGCTCGC
>JAQGLH010000360.1 GCA_028293005.1 Alphaproteobacteria bacterium | reverse complement strand
CCGGCCGCTGGTTGACGACCGCGCCGACGAGCAGGCCGCCGTTCGACCGGCCGTGGATGGCGAGCTGACGATTGGACGTCACGCCCTGCGCAATCAGATATTCGCCGGCGGCGATAAAGTCGTCGAAGACATTCTGCTTCTCCGCCAGGCGGCCGGCATCGTGCCATGCCTTGCCATATTCGCCGCCGCCGCGAAGATTGGCGACGGCAAGCACGCCGCCCTGCTCGATCCAGGCGAGATTGGCCGCCGAGAATGACGGCGTCAGCGAGATGTTGAACCCGCCATAGCCGTAGAGCAGGGTCGGCGCGGGGCGGCCGAGCGGCTGGTCCTTGCGGTGCACGAGGAACAGCGGGACGCGGGTGCCGTCCTTGGAAATGTAGAAGCGCTGCTCGACCGCGAAATCTGCCGGATCGAACGCAACTTCGGGCTCGGCGAACGGGCTCGTCGCGCCGCCAGCGCTGTCGTAGCGGTAGATCGTCGTCGGCCGGTTGAAGCTCGAGAATGCATAGAAGGTCTCGCTGTCGCGCGCGTCGCCGGCAAAGCCGCTGGCGGTGCCGATTCCCGGCAGGCTGACCGTGCCGATCCTGGTGCCATCGCGGGTCATTGTCCGGACCTCGGTCTTGGCATCGACCAGATAGGAAACGATCAGCCGGTCGCCGACGATCGAGGCCTGGTCGAGCGTTGCCTTGTCCTCGGCGACGATTTGCTTGAGCGCGCTGACCGGTCGTCCGATATCGGTCGCAACGATCCTCAGCCGCGGGGCATCGAGGTTGGTCACCCAGTAGAAGGTGTCGCCCTGATTGCCGATGTAGCGCCAGTCGTTGGCGAGCCCGGCGACGATGCGCCGCGGCGGCGCCTCCCTCACCAGGTCGATCAGCGTGATGTCGTAGCGCTCGTCGGTGCCCTCCGAGCTGCTGACGATCAGCCAGCGCCCATCGTCGGAGACCTCCGCAACATTGTTGAGCATGGGCCGAGCGGCGTCGGCATAGACCAGCCGGTCCGCGCTTTGCGGCGTGCCCAGCCGATGGAAGTAGACGCGCTGGTTTTCGTTCAGCGATTGAAACTGCTGCTCCGCCTGAGGCTCCGGGAAGCGCGAGTAGAAGAAGCCCGAACCGTCCTTCGCCCATTCGAGGTTGGAGAATTTGACCCATTTGACCTCGTCGACGAGCAGGCGGCCGTTGTCGACGTCGAGCACGCGCAACGTGCGCCAGTCGGTGCCGCCATCCTGCACGCTGTAGAGCAGATGCTTGCCGTCCTCGGACGGAGTCCATTCGCCAAGCGCGGTGGCACCGTCCTTCGACCAAAGGTTGGGATCGACCAGCATCCGCGCCGGCCCGGCGAGACTCTCCCGGACGTACAGCACCGCCTGGTTCTGCAGTCCGTCGTTCTTCGCGTAGAAATAGCGGCCGCCCTTCTTGTCGGGGACGCCGTAACGCTCATAGTCGAACAGCTGCCTGATGCGCTTCGCGAACATGGCGCGCGCGGGAAGGCTCGCAAGATAGGCATTGGTGACCTCATTCTCGGCCGTCACCCACGCGCGCACCCGCGCATCCTCGCGCACGTCGTTCTCGAGCCACCGATAAGGATCGGCGACCTTCACGCCGAAATGATCCTCGGCGATGTCCTGGCGCTCTGCCTTGGGATAGGTGGCGACCGGTGCCGCAATTGGGTTGTTTGTCATGGCAGGGAGCGGACTCAGTGTGACGACAGCAAGCGAGAGGACCAGCGGGAGAAGGCGATAAGACATTGAGAAGATAGACCCTTGGCCGGGAAACCGACAGCGCTAGCCGGGGCCGTTAGGCTTGTCAAAATCGAGCGGGCCCCCATTCGCGGCGCACAAAAAAGGCCTCGCGAGGAGGCCTTTTCCGTCTGCGGTTCGCGAGGGATCAGGCGGCCTCGTCGAAATCCTCTTCGCTCTGCACCGGGCCCGAATCCTGGCCTTTGGCCGACGGGTCGCGATCGACCAGCTCGATGATCGCGATCGCCGCGGCATCAGAGGCGCGCAGGCCGGCCTTAATGATCCGCGTGTAGCCGCCGTTGCGATCGGCATAGCGCGGCGCGAGCACGTCGAACAATTTGACCAGTTGGGTGTCGTCGAGCATCCGCGAGTGAGCAAGCCGGCGGTTGGACAGGCCGCCCTTCTTGGCGAGCGTGATCAGCTTTTCGACATAGGGGCGAAGCTCCTTCGCCTTGGCGGTCGTGGTGGTGATCTGCTCATGCTTGATGAGCGCCGCCGCCATGTTGCGGAACAGGGCAGTACGGTGGCTCGAAGTACGTTGCAGCTTACGGCCGCCGACGCGATGACGCATTGTTCTATTCCTTCGTTCGTCCCGGGGCCGTTGAGGGACCCATCAAACGAGTTTGACGGTAACTCTCAGGTACCCCGGACCAGGCGGTGAAATGGAGCACCGCCCAAACTCCTAATCTTGTCGCGTCGTGCCAGCTAAGGCTGGCATCCATCCAGGCTTGCGAGGCGTGCTCCGCTGCCGGCTTGGACCCCAGCTTTCGCCAGGTGACCCTAGTTCAATCGATGGTGCGATCGCCCATGGGCAATCACCCCATCAATTCCTGTTCGAGCTTCTTGGCCATCTCTTCGATATTCTCGGGCGGCCAGCCCG
>JAQGLH010000342.1 GCA_028293005.1 Alphaproteobacteria bacterium | reverse complement strand
ACACGAAAGCTTCGACATAGCGCATTGCGTTTTCTCCCTCGCATCGGGCGCGCCCAGAGCCAGCAGATCGGCGCGCCCGAGCCGATTAGCACGCCGATTGCGTCAGCTTGCGGAATCGCCGGCGTTCCGCGGCTTCCGTGGGCCGATTGCCGCCGATCATCCGCGTGCGATCGCGCCCGTATAGGAGGTTGCATGGCCCTAAGCGATGACGATCGATCGGACGTCGGGAGCCGGCGGACTTGCAGAGCAGCGCGCGGGCGGTGCAAAGGTCGACCGTGCCTGGAGACAGGCCGGGGCGTGAACCATGAGTCGATGCCGCCAACCCCGAGGGGAGGGATATTCTCTTGAAAGATGCTTTTGCGGCCGAGGTCGCGGCGCAAGGCGAGGACCCCGAGGTCATCGAGATCCTCGAAGAGGTCTGCCGCGTCACCGGAATGGGCTTTGTCGCGGTGGCCCGGGTCACCGAGGAGAGGTGGATCGCCTGCCAGGTGATCGACAAGATCGAGTTCGGCCTCGATCCCGGCGACGAGCTGGAGATCAAGAAGACGATCTGCAACGATATCCGCAAGAGCGGCCATCCGATCATCATCGACCACATCGGCGCGGACCCGGAATGGCGGACGCATCCGGTGCCGATGCTCTACGGCTTCGAAAGCTACGCGTCGCTGCCGATCGTTCTCGACGACGGAAGCTTCTACGGCACCTTGTGCGCAATCGATCCGGAGCCGAGGCGGCTCAACGCCCCCGAGCTGATCGCGACGCTCAAACGATATGCCGAGAAGGTCGGGCGGATTCTTTCCGCCGCAGTCCGGGCGGAGGCAGCAGACTGATCGGGGAGCCGGAGGCGGCTGGGCGCCGCCCCCGAATCTTCGCCCAAGCTAGACCGTCACCTCGTTCATCGTCGTGGTCTCGGGCATCGGCAGGCCCTCGGCCTTGTAGGTGGCCATCAGCTCCTGTTTGCGCGCCGCCATCTGTGCGCCGAGCGCGTCCATGTCGAGGCCGGCCTTCTTGGCCTGGGCGAACATGCCCTCGCTGCGCTTTTCCTCCTCCTCGACGTGATGCTCGATCTGCTCGGAGAGCACCTTGACCTTGCCTTCGTAATAATCGTCGTCGGGGCCGCCCGCCTCGATCTCGGCCATCAGCAATTTGGCGCCGTCGTGCTCGACATAGGCTTCCTTGACCAAATCCTCCTCGATCTTGCCCTCGCAGGCCGGATAGAAGATCTCCTCCTCGATCGCGGTGTGGACGGTGAGCTCCATGCAGATCTGACGCGCGAGCCGCTCCTTGGCGCCGTCGCCCTTCGCCTTCTCGAACTTCTCGAACAATTCCTCCACCGTGCGGTGATCCGCCTTGAGAAGGGCAATCGCGTCCTGCTTTGATTCGGCCATATGATGTCTCCTGATTTGCGGGCTAAACCAAGCGGCTGGGGCTTCGTTCCCCGAGGGAGGACGGCGACGAAGGTGAGCGGGGCGGCGAGCGGGGGCGGTGAGCGGGGCGGGGAGGCGTGCTGCGCAGCTACCCGCGCAAATGGCGTGAGGGGGACCGCTTAGCGGCGGAGGGGCTGCCTTTCCGTCGCCGCGCCCTGCGTTCAGGTCTTCTTGCGGATCATCGAAGCGATCGCGGGCGCGGCGTTGGTGCGGTTGTCCGGGAGGCGCTCGCGGGTGTGGTGCTGCCTGACCCGCGGAAGCTTGAGGCGCTGCGGCGCGGGGACCGCGGGGCCGGTGACAGTGGCGTTCGCGGACTGGCCCGGCGCCTTCTTGCGCGGCTGCTTGAGGCTCCATTTGGTGGTGAGCATCGCGCCGCCATCGCTCTGCGCCACCGCCGCCATGGGAAGCGCCGCCGCGCAGGCGAGGAGAAGGATGATCGCGGGCCGTTTCATTTTGGTCCCCAAAGCGCCATGGTCGAAAGCGACAGTACGCCGGTGCGGCGGCGGCGGCAATATCCGCGCGCTAGGCCGTGGGCGCAATCGAGGGGTGATGATGAGCGATATTGCGGACATACCGATCAAGGCGCCGGACGAGAGCGACACCGACCTTTCCGCCTGGCGCGGCAAAGTGATGCTGATCGTCAACACCGCCTCGAAATGCGGCTTCACTCCGCAATATGCCGGGCTCGAAGCCTTGTGGCGCAAATATGCCGAACAGGGCTTGGCGGTGCTGGCGTTTCCGTCCAATCAGTTCGGCGGCCAGGAGCCCGGCAGCGCGGAGGAGATCGCCGACTTCTGCGCGAGCCGCTATGACGTGACCTTCCCGATCTTCGCCAAGGTCGACGTCAACGGCCCCAAGGCGGCGCCGCTGTTCCAGGCGCTCAAGGAGGAAGCGCCGGGCGTGCTTGGCTCCGAGGCGATCAAATGGAACTTCACCAAGTTCCTGGTCGATCGCAAGGGCAACGTCGTCCAGCGCTACGCCCCCACGACCACGCCGGAGGCAATCGAGAAGGATATCGTGGCGCTGCTTTAGGCGGGGCACAGGGCTCGATCGAAGAAGCCAAGAAGCCCCTCCACCGCGTCGCAAGGGTGACGAGGGGTTGCTTGCCCTCTCCTTCGGAGGAGGTGCCTGGCCGCCTTGGCGCCTGCTTACACCCGCCCGGCCACCTGCAGCCCGGCGCCGACCACGCTGACCAGCATGCATGCCGACGCGAGCGCAAGCGCGAACCAATAGCCGGGGCCGAAGGCGGTGGCTTTGGCGGGGGTCGCGGGATCGTACCAGATGGTGATCACGCCGGCGGGGCGCCAGCCGCGGCGGACGCGGCGCTCGATCGTCGCGCGATGCTCGGTGCCGTCGAGATCGCGATATTCGACCAGATTCTCGATCAGCCGACTGTGCTCGCCATCGCGCCAGTTCCAGCCGCGCAGCCTGCCGAACGGGTTGCCCAGGCTCCAGAAATCGTCCTGCTGCTGCAGCTCGCCATAGTCGCTACGCACCACGACCGCCGCCGCGGGAACCCAGGAGAGGAACAGGCTGACGCCTCGCCAGCCGCAATAGAGCAAAGCGAGCATCAGCAAGGGCACGGCAAGGATCAGCAGATCGAGCACGCGCGGCGTATAGCGCGCTCGTAGTTAAGAAGCGTTTGACCGCCGTCCCGAGGCTTCGAATGCTCGCCTCCCCAATGCGTCCGGGGCGTATTTCGGGGGGCTTGCATCGGCCCGAGCGAAGAGGCAAGCCGGAGAAACGCGACACCTGGGGGGGATGATGAGCAATAATGTGGCGCGCGCGTTGCGCCTTTTCGCGGTGCCGGCGACGATCTTGTGCGCGGGCGCCGCCCAGGCCTCGGTTCCTGCGCTGCCGCCGATCGATCATGGCGATACCGCGCTGCTGATCGTCGCTTCCGCGCTGGTGCTGTTCATGACCTTGCCGGGGCTCGCGCTTTTCTACGGCGGCCTCGTCCGCGCCAAGAATTTCCTCTCGGTGCTGATGCATTGCTTCGCGATCGCCGCCTTGGTCTCGATCCTGTGGTTTGCCGGCGGCTACAGCCTTGTGTTCGGCGCGAGCGCAGGCGGCGGTGGCTTGATTGGCGGCCTGAGCAGTGCGACGCTGACCGGGCTGCAAGGCGCGCGCGCCGGGCTGACCGTGCCCGAGAACGTGTTCGCGCTCTACCAGATGATGTTCGCGATCATCACGCCGGCGCTGATCATCGGCGCCTTTCCGGAGCGAGTGCGGTTCGGCTGGGTGATGATCTTCTCGGCCGCCTGGCTCGCGCTGGTCTACATTCCGGTCGCGCACTGGATCTGGGGCGGCGGCTGGCTGGCGGCGCGCGGCGCGCTCGATTTCGCGGGCGGGATCGTCGTCCATACCACCGCGGGCATAGCGGCGCTGGTGCTGGCGATCATGATCGGTCCACGGCGCGGCTTCCCGAACACGATGATCCCGCCGCACAGCCCGGCGATGACGATGATCGGCGCGGGCATGCTCTGGGTCGGCTGGTTCGGCTTCAACGGCGGCTCGGCGCTGGCCGCCAACGCGCTTGCCGGCGATGCGCTGATCGCGACGCATCTCGCCGCTTCGGCCG
>JAQGLH010000339.1 GCA_028293005.1 Alphaproteobacteria bacterium | reverse complement strand
GCTGCATCATGAGCCTGCACTCGCTGTTTGGAAAACACACGGCTGACTTGAAGGCCAGCCGCTGGGATCAGGGTCAGTTCGTAAGTCGATGCACGTCCTGCGGCGTTGGTATGATCAAGCTGCCCGGGCTTCAGTGGCAGCTACGTACGGCGGGCGCACTGTGAGCGCCGTTTCGCGACTGCCAGCGTCCAAGACGAACAGCGACGACAATGTCGACCTCGTCTGCTCATGCGGCCACCGGACAACCCACTCATTGAAGCGTGTCGTGCGACTCAACGATGGTTGGTGCGGAAAATGTGGAGCCGGCATCAGCTACAAGCCCTCGGCCGATGCCGGCAGGACCGCTGCAGACGACCAATCGGTCGTCCATGCCACGCGCTGACGAATGTGCGGGCGGGAGCGTCGGCAGGCGGGGCCTGCCTCAATCGAACTCTGCGAGACGCCGCTCGCGTACGACTAATGCGAGATAGTGCTCTGGCACTCTCCGCCAGCGAGTGCTAAGAGCTGGGCGAATTCGGCTGTGTCCAGACCGATACCACTGAGAGGATAGCGAGATGAAATTTCGACCGTTGCACGATCGCGTGCTCGTTCGCCGGGTTGAAGCCGCAGAGAAGACGGCCGGCGGGATCATTATTCCCGACACTGCGCAAGAAAAGCCGCAGGAAGGCGAAGTCGTTGCCGTCGGCACGGGCGTGCGCGGTGACGATGGGTCCATCACGCCGCTCGACGTCAAGGCCGGCGACAAGATCCTGTTCGGAAAATGGTCCGGATCCGAGGTAAAGTTGGATGGCGAAGATCTGCTCATCATGAAGGAAAGCGACGTTCTCGGTATCGTCGGCTGAACCAACCGGCCTGGCTCTCGCGCAGGCCGGAAACATCACAGAAGGGACTCACTGACCATGTCAGCCAAAGACGTAAAATTCTCCCGCGATGCCCGCGAAGGCATCACCCGCGGTGTCGACATTCTCGCCAATGCGGTGCGAGTGACGCTCGGTCCCAAGGGCCGCAACGTCGTGCTCGACAAGAGCTATGGCGCGCCGCGCATCACCAAGGACGGCGTCACCGTCGCCAAGGAAATCGAGCTCAAGGACAAGTTCGAGAACATGGGCGCGCAGATGCTGCGCGCCGTGGCTTCCAAAACCCATGATCATGCCGGCGACGGCACCACCACTGCGACCGTTCTCGCCCAGGCGATCGTTCGTGAAGGAATGAAATCGGTCGCCGCTGGGATCAATCCGATGGATCTCAAGCGCGGCATCGACATCGCCGTCGCTAAGGTCGTCGAGGATCTCAAGGCGCGCTCGAAGCCGGTCGCGGACAACAATGAGATCGCCCAGGTCGGCATCATCTCGGCCAATGGCGACGAGGTCGTCGGCCGCAAGATCGCCGAAGCGATGGAAAAGGTCGGCAAGGAAGGCGTCATCACGGTCGAGGAGGCAAAGGGTCTCGAATTCGAGCTCGACGTGGTCGAAGGCATGCAGTTCGACCGCGGCTATCTCAGCCCCTATTTCATCACCAATGCGGAAAAGATGCAGGTCGAGCTCAGCGACCCCTACATCCTCATCCACGAGAAGAAGCTATCGAACCTCCAGGCGATGCTTCCGATCCTCGAAGCGGTCGTCCAGTCTGGCCGCCCGCTGCTGATCATCGCCGAGGACATCGAAGGCGAGGCGCTCGCCACCCTCGTCGTCAACAAGCTGCGCGGCGGCCTCAAGGTCGCGGCCGTAAAGGCACCAGGCTTCGGCGATCGCCGCAAGGCGATGTTGGAAGACATTGCTGTCCTCACCAAGGGAGAGATGATCAGCGAGGATCTCGGGATCAAGCTCGAGAATGTCACTGTGGAAATGCTTGGCTCTGCCAAGCGCGTCACGATCGACAAGGACAATACGGTGATTGTCGATGGCGCCGGTGACGGTGACGCCATCAAGGGTCGCATTGAGGCCATTCGTCAGCAGATCGAGAACACCACCAGCGATTATGACAAGGAGAAGCTCCAGGAGCGCCTTGCCAAGCTCGCCGGCGGTGTTGCCGTGATCAAGGTGGGCGGCTCGTCCGAGGTCGAGGTGAAGGAACGCAAGGACCGTGTCGACGACGCGCTCCACGCCACCCGCGCCGCGGTTGAGGAAGGTATTGTCCCGGGCGGTGGTACGGCTCTGCTTTACGCGTCGAAGGCGCTGCAGGACCTGAAAGGTGCCAATGACGAGCAGACGCGCGGCATCGACATCGTTCGGAAGGCACTGCAGGCTCCGCTTCGCCAGATCGCCGAGAACGCGGGCCATGATGGCGCAGTCGTCGCGGGCAAACTCATCGACGGCAATGATCAAAACCTCGGCTTCAATGCCCAGACCGAGGTCTATGAGGATTTGCTCAAGGCGGGCGTCGTCGACCCGACGAAAGTTGTCCGCTCGGCAATCCAGGACGCAGCCTCGGTTGCCGGTTTGCTGATCACCACCGAGGCCGCAATTGTCGACATGCCGGAAGACAAGCCTGCCATGCCGATGGGCGGCGGCGGAATGGGTGGCATGGGCGGAATGGATTTCTAAGCTCAGCCTCGGCAGTACTAAAACGAAGTCGGCTCGGAGCTTTCGCTCCGGGCCGCCTTGTTTTCGCGCTTGGCGTCACGCACCCCACACTCGCCGATGCCCGGCTCGACGCTGCGCATTGATATTCCTGATGACGTGACACGAGAAGCCCGAAGCGATTTTCGTCAACGGCGAGAGCAGCGAGTTTTGCCGCCGCGCCAATCCTAGCCGCCCGTCCCGTGCCGCTGCGCCACGAATTTGATCTCGGTGATCCCGTTGGGGCGGATCAGGCGGTCGATGCCGATCGCGGTCCACGCCGGCGGCGGCGATTTGATGTAGCGCTTCTGGACCTTGACCATCGGCTCGATCTGCGTCGTCACGTCGGTATGGAAGCTGGTGATGTCGACGATGTCGTCCCAGGTCACGCCGGCGCGCTTCAGGATCGAGCCGACGCGCTGATAGACGCGTTCGAACGAGGCTTCGACGTCGGTTTCACCTTCGTTGAGCACGGCGACGATTCCCGAGAGATAGATCTTGTCGCCCGCGGTCACCGCGTCGCAGAAGCCGAACTGCTCCTGCGATCGCAACGCTTCCGGATCGTCCGACATGATGACGTTGGCGTGCGTTCGCGCGGCGCTCGTTGATTGGCTTGCCATGACGGCTCTCCCTCTGGTGCTCTCGAAGCTCGTTGTCGCGAAAGCTAGCAGGTCGAAAGTTCGACTCCAACAGGCCGGCGGTGCGATCTCGGCCATTGCGGCTTGTCCGCGGGCGCGTTCCCGCTCAGATTGAACCGTCCCGCGACTGGGTTTGCCTTCGTTTGCCGTGCTTTCCCAAGCGCCAGGTGCCTTCGCCTGACTGGAAAGCATTCTAGCGCGCGGCCGAGACCCGCCAGACCGTGTTGCCGACATCGTCCGCCACGAGCAGTCCGCCTGCACGGTCGATCGCGACCCCGACCGGGCGGCCCATCGCCTTGCCGTCGGGGGTGAGAAAGCCGGTCAGCACGTCGATCGCGGGGCCTGACGGGCGGCCGCCGGCGAACGGCACGAAGATCACCTTGTAGCCGCTGCGGGGATTGCGGTTCCACGAGCCATGCTGGCCGATGAACGCGCCGTCGGCGAAGCGCCCGCCGAGCCCGGCACCGGCGGCAAACGCAAGGCCGAGCGAGGCGGTGTGGGGGCCGAGAGCGTAATCGGGAATCATTGCCCGCGCGACGAGATCGGGTCTCCTGTCGCGCGGCTTGATGCGCTGATCGAGATGCTGCCCGTAATAGCTGAACGGCCAGCCGTAGAAGCCGCCGTCGGCAACACTGGTGATATAGTCCGGCACGAGGTCGCTGCCGAGCTCATCGCGCTCGTTGACCGCGGTCCACAATGCGCCGGTCGCCGGCTCGAACGCCAGCCCGACCGGATTGCGCAGCCCCGACGCATATTGGCGATGCGCGCCGGTGCGGAGATCCACGCGCCAGATGCCCGCCCGCCCCTGCTCGGCGGCAAGCCCGTTTTCGGCGACGTTGCTGTTCGAGCCGATGGCGACGAACATCGCCGTTCCGTCGTGCGAGACGGCGAGATTCTTGGTCCAATGATGGTTGATCGGTCCCGCGGGCAGATCGACGATCTTGCGCGGCGCGGCCGCTATCCGCGTCGCGCCGGCCGCATAAGGGAAAGCGAGCACCGCGTCGGTGTCGGCGACGTAAAGGGTGCCGCCCGCGGCCGACATTCCGAACGGAGAATTCAATCCTGCGACAAGGATCGAGCGGCTGTCGGCGACGCCGTCGCGATCGGTATCGCGCAACAAGGTGATGCGGTTGGGGCTCGGCACCGCGCCTCCGGCCTTTTTCTGGAAGAGCTTGAAGAAGAAGCCCTTGATGCCGCGGCCGTCCTGCGGCCGCACCGGCGCGCTGGTCTCGGCAACCAGCACGTCGCCGTTCGGCAGCACGGTGAGCCAGCGGGGGTGATCGAGGCCGCGCGCGAATGCCTCCACGCTCAGTCCCGGGGCAGCGACCGGCTTCGCGCCTGCCGGCCAATGCACCGCGTCGGCCACCTTGACGGTGGGGATAAGGCTCCGCGTCGGGCGGGGCAGCGTGGGAGCCGGGCCCATGCCTTGCGCGATATCGAGCTTTGCGCGGTCGCCGCACGATGCGACGGCCATCGCCAGCGCAAGCAGGGCTGCGACCCGAGAGACGGACATCCGGCGGGCTCCTTGGGCAGGAGATCGTTACGTCAATGCACCACCGCATGCCGGGTTCCGGCGGGCGCAAGTTGCAGGGCTCGGCGAGCGTTACCTCAATCCACGGCCGCTCGGCCTTGGCGACCTAATCGGCGGTGGCGACTGCCGCGGCCGCGGTCGCCGCCGAGTTCCGGCGCGCAGTCCGCAACACGTCGTAGGTGAAGATCGCAAGCCCGGCCCAGATGCACGCGAAGGTGAACATGTGGACCGGCGTGAACGGCTCGTGGAACAGCAGGACCGCCTGGAGGAACTGCAATGTCGGGCCGATATATTGGAACTGGCCCGCGAGCGAATAAGGCATGCGCTTCGCCGCCGCGCTGAACAGCAGCAGCGGGACGGCGGTGACGACGCCGGTCATCACCAGCAAGCTGTCGTCGATCCGATCGGCGCCGAACGCGCCCTGCCCCTGCGCCGTAACCCACCATAGCCAGGCTATCGCGATCGGCGCCATCAGCGAGGTCTCGATCAACAGCTCGCACAACGGATCGACCGGGGCGAGCTTGCGGATCAGGCCTGCGGTGCTGAACGTGATCGCCAGCACGAGCGCGATCCACAAGGTCCCGCCTTGGGTGATCGCGAGCGCCGCAACCCCGATTGTCGCGAGGGCCACCGCGATCGCCTGGCGCCGTGGCAGCCGCTCGCGCAGCACGACCACGCCGAGCAGCACGGTCATCAGCGGCGTGACGAAAAAGCCGAGGCTGGTCTCGAGGATATGGTTGGCAAGCACCGCCCAGATATAGACCATCCAGTTCGTGCCGATCAGCAGGGCGCACAGCAGCAGGGCGAGGATCATGCGCGGCTTGCTCAGCGCGGCGCGCACCGCGGGCCAGCGGCGGGTGAGGGTGACGATCGCCGCGAGCAGCAGCACCGACCAGATCACGCGATGCGCCATGATTTGCCCGGCCGGCACCGCCTTGAGCAGCTTCATGTAGATCGGCATGATGCCGTAGATCAGATAGGCGGTAAGGGCGTAGACGAAACCCAGCCGCATCTGACGAATCCGCTCGGCTTCGCTTCCCTGCTCGATCATGCTGCGTCCCTAGAAGCGCTTCGAAGTGCGGAACCGTGCCGAGGCGTCCGCATCATGGCGCGGGACAGTGGCCGAGATCGCTGCTCGCCGCCATAATTTTTCCGGACAAAAACGGGGCGGCGATCAATCGCGACGGAGCCGGGCGCTGCGCGGCTTGGAGCTTCGCGCGAGGGTGTCGGAAGGCTTCACCCCGAAGCGATCGGCATAATCGCGCGCGAACCGGCCGAGATGCGTGAAGCCCGCCTCCAGCGCGATCGCGGTCACGCTCGCCTCGTCGCCGGACTTGAGCAGCCTTTCGTGCGCCCGGTCGAGCCTGATGTCGCGCAGGAAGCGTCCCGGGCTGGTCTGGCGGAATCGCCGGAAGCCGTCGAGCAAGGTGCGCACCGGCACGTTTGCCGCCGCGGCGATATCGTCGAGCCGGAGCATTTCGCGGGCATTCGCCTCGATGAACATCTCGGCGCGGCGAATGCTCGCCGGCGCGGCGCCTTTATACCCCGCGCCTTCCGAGGGTGTCCGGCTATAGCCTTGGCCCGAGAACAAAAGGCTCATGAACAATTGCTCGTAATCAGTCGCGATATGGTCATTGCGCTGGAGCAGATCGATCGCGCTGGGATCGCTGATCATCGCGTTGAGCAGATGAAGCCACGGCCCCAGCTCGGGCTGAGAGAGATCGACGAACGCGCGCAAGCCGGTGTTCGAAGGCCCCGCGAAGGATTGGAAGGCGGCCTCGTCGATGCGGACCACCAATTGCTCGCAATCTTCCGGGAGATCACCCTGGAAGCGCTGGCCGGGACCGAAGTAGAGGCCGGTCCTGGCGTCGATCGTCGCCTCGCCGTGCGACGAGCTCAACAGCGCGCGCCCCTTCAGGCAGAAGATGAGGAAGTGGTAGCCTTCGATCGGCGCGACATTGATCCGCATGTGGCCGAGCTGCTTGATCGCGGCGATCGCCAGGCCGCGCACCTCCAGGAAATCGAGATGCGCCTCGCAGTCTGCCGGCCGTTCGGCATATTCGACGAAATAGGGATTCATCAGCCGCGAGACGCCCGCGCGGGTCACGTCCATGTCATGCGAGGCGAACACCCGGCAATTATGGAGCGCGGTCTCGCGCGCAAGCTGAGCAGGATGCGTCATGAATCGCGCCGGGCCGCCTGGTCCGCGCAAGCAGCGATGCGGGACTTGAGCAGGCCCAGCGTCATCGTTGACCGGAACGAGTTATTCGCGAGCGACGCACCACGAACCTTGCCTCCGTATGATGCCCATCGTGAATCCGCCGGGCACCATTGGCCAGCTAATCATCGTCTCGGTCCAAGGTCAACGTCTCGTCTCTGACTGAGCAGACGATCAGTCACGGCCTTGGACAGGCGCGGCGGCAACGCGCAGCGTCCATCATCGGCGAGGCGGGCGCTCGAGCGCCGATTCCTGCGCGATCCGGATAGTCGGGGGCGGCGGCCCGCGGGATATGGATTGCGCCGCTTCCGGCCTGCGACCAGCCTTGACCTCGCCCTGACGCCGATGGGGAGCGGCGACCGATCGCATCGAGCGATCGGCGAAGTCGCAGCCCCTCCGGGCAAAGCGACGGAAAAGGAGGCGGTCATGAGGATAGGGACATTGCGGCGCGATGACTGAAAATGACCTGAAGTTCCGGCTCGAACAGCTCGAGGAGCGCGTGGCGCGGCTCGACGATCTCGAGGCCATCCGCCGGCTCAAGTGCGAGCATGCGCTCGCGTCGGACGATCCTGCCAATCTGCCGCGGCGGTTCGCGGACATCGTCACCGACGATTTCGTCGCCGATTACGGCGAAGGCTTCGGCGTCATCCACGGCAAGGAGGAATTGCGCAGCTTCCTGACCAACGTGCCGTTCACCTGGACGATGCACTTCATGATCCCGAAGCGCATCGATCTCGCGCCAGACGGCCGCAGCGCCACCGGCATCTGGTATCTGTGGGAGCCCGCGCTTGCCCAGAACCCGTCGCGCAGCAAGTCGCGCGCGCTGTGGCTCGGCGCTGTCTACGACGAAAGCTACCGCAAGGAGAGCGACGGGAGCTGGAAGATCAGCGCCCTGAAATTCGATGCCAAATTGCTTGTGCCCTATTCGGAAGGATGGGAGAAGAGACGGGTGGCCGAGATCAACTTCGACGACTGAACGGGACCTTATCGAGAGACTTTTAGGAGCGTCACATGGGAGACTTTGGCGAAATTCATCGCTGGCACAAACGTTACCCGCAATTCGGCACGCAACCGTTGCCGATCGAACCGTGCATCTCGCCCGAATATTTCGCGCTGGAACGCGAAAACATCTTCCGCAAATGCTGGCTTCAGGTCTGCCGGGTCGAGGACGTGGCCGAGCCGCACAGCTTCTTCAACCGCCACATCGAGATCTGCAACACCCACGTGCTGATCACGCGCGGCGGCGACGGCGAGATCCGCGCGTTCCACAACATGTGCTCGCACCGCGGCAACAAGATGGAGTGGCAAGACAAGGGCTGCTCCAAGTTTCACGACTGCAAGTTCCACGGCTGGATCTACGACAGCAGCGGCCGGCTGGTCGACGTTCCCGA
>JAQGLH010000294.1 GCA_028293005.1 Alphaproteobacteria bacterium | reverse complement strand
GTGCGCAACACTCGCAGCATCGGCAAGAAGGACATGATCCTCAACGACGCGCTGCCCGACATCCAGGTCGATCCCGAGCGTTACGAGGTGCGCGCCGATGGCGAACTGCTGACGTGCGAGCCGGCGGTGAGCCTGCCGCTCGCACAACGTTATTTCCTCTACTGAGATGGGAAGCGGCATGCGCAGGATCGTCAGCGTGGTCAGCGGCGGCGGCGGCGCGGCCAGCGAGGTGCTCCGGCTCGACCATGATCGCCGCAACCGCCGGCGCATCGTGTTCCGCACCGACGACGGCGCGGCGCTGCTGCTCGACCTCGAGCGCGCCGCGCATTTGCGCGACGGCGACGGACTGATCCTCGAGGACGGGACCTGCGTGCGCGTCGAGGCAGAGCCCGAGCAGCTCACCGAGATCAGCACGCCCGATTTGGCGGCGCTGGTCCGCATCGCCTGGCACCTCGGCAACCGCCACTTGCCGACCCAGCTGCTCGGCGAGCGGCTGCGCATCCGCCACGACCACGTCATCGTCGCGATGGTCGAGGGTCTTGGCGGCCGCTGCGAGAGCATCGACGCGCCGTTCGATCCCGAGCGCGGCGCCTACGACCAGCCGCACCACGCCCACGACCACGGTCATGACGATGATGATCATGATAGCGGACATGATCACCGGGATGGGCACCATCATGACCACTGACGGCGCGCTCTATGATCTGCTCAGCTGGATGTCGCCGGCCTGGCCGATTGGCGCGTTCGCGCATTCGAGCGGGCTCGAATGGGCGGTCGAGGCCGGCTGGGTCAGCGACGCGCGCTCTGCCGAGGCCTGGATCGGCGACATGCTCGCGCGCGGCGCGATCGCCACCGACGCGATCCTGTTCGTCCACGCCCACCGCGCCGCGGCGGCATCCGACGGCGAGCGATTGGCTGAGGTCGCCGAGCTCGCCGTGGCGACGCTGACCAGCGCCGAACGGCGGGTCGAGGCGACCGCCCAGGGTGCGGCCTTCCGCCGCATCGCGCGCGCAACCGCCGCGGCGCCGACACTGGCCCTGCTCGATCCGGTCGAGGATGCCGCGCTGAGCTATGCAATGGTCGCGGCGGCGACGATGGCCGGGCACGGCATCGCGCTGAACGCGGCGCTGACCGCGTTCCTGCACGGCGTCGTCGCCAATCTCGTCTCGGCGGCGCAGCGGCTGGTCCCGCTCGGCCAGACCGACGGGCAGCGCATCCTGCGCGCGCTTCGCCAGCCGGTCGCGGCGGCGGTCGCGCACGCCGCGACGCTTGACGATGGCGATCCGTTCGATGCGATCGGCAGCGCCACGCTCGTCGCCGATCTCGCCTGCATGGCGCATGAAACCCAATATACGAGGCTATTCAGGACATGAGCGAACGCATCTCAGCTTTGCGGGTCGGCATCGGCGGCCCGGTCGGGTCCGGCAAGACCGCGTTGATGGACCAATTGTGCCGGTTTTTCCGCGACACCCACGACATCGCCGCGATCACCAACGACATCTACACCAGGGAGGATGCCGAGTTCCTGACCCGCGCCGGCTCGCTCGCGCCCGAGCGGATCATCGGTGTCGAGACCGGCGGCTGCCCCCACACCGCGATCCGCGAGGATGCCTCGATGAACCTCGCGGCCGTCGACCAGCTCCAGCGCAGCTTCCCCGGCCTCGACCTGATCCTGATCGAATCGGGCGGCGACAATCTCGCAGCGACGTTCAGCCCCGAGCTCGCCGACATCACCATCTACGTGATCGACGTCTCGGCGGGCGACAAGATCCCGCGCAAGGGCGGCCCAGGGATCACCCGCTCGGACTTGCTGGTGATCAACAAGATCGATCTCGCCCCGTTCGTCGGCGCCAGCCTCGAGGTGATGGACCGCGACGCCAAGAAGATGCGCGGCTCGCGGCCATTCGTCTTCACCAACATCCGCGACGGCAAGGGCATCGAGCAAATCGCGGCTTTCGTGGTCGAGACCGGGGGCCTCAGCGCCCGAAAGGAAAAACAATCATGAGCCAGCTTCTGCGGGCGTGGTCCGCGCGCCTCGTCCTTCCGCTCCTGCTCGCGCTGTCGGGCGGCGCCGCGGAGGCACATCCCGGCCACGGCCAGAGCTTTGCGGCGGGACTGGTCCACCCGCTGACCGGCGTCGATCACATGCTTGCGATGCTGATGGTCGGGCTGTGGGCCCGCCTCTGCTTCGGTCGCCACTGGTGGGCGGGCGGGCTCGCCTTCCTCGGCTTCATGCTCGCGGGTTTCGCCTGGGGGTGCAGCAGCGCCGGACTGGCGCTCGCCGAGGCGCTGATCCTCGCCTCGCTGTTCGGCTTGGGCGGCGCGCTGCTGTTCGGGCTCCGGCCGCCGATGATCGCCGCGCTCGCGGTGATCGCCCTGTTCGCGACCGCGCACGGCTTCGCGCACGGCGCCGAGCTCGCCGGCGGCGGCCGCGCCGCCTTCGCCGGCGGCTTCCTGCTCAGCACGATCGCGCTGCAGGCGGCCGGCGCCGCGCTCGCGCATATCCGCGCCCCCCAATGCCTCGCCCGCGCGATCGGTGCAGTAGCGATCGTCTCGGGAACGGTGCTGATCGCGGCAAGCTGATACGCGCACGTTCTCAAACGGCGCCTACTCCAGCACCGGCGCCTTGCGCGCTTTGGTGAGCGCCTCATAGGCGTAAGCGAGCCGCAGCAACTTCGCCTCGGAGAAGGCGCGGCCGAAGAAGGTCAGGCCGACGCCGCGCCCGTCCTTCTTGTAGCCCGCGGGGACGGCGATCGAGGGATAGCCCGCCTTGCCGAGGATCTTCGCCGCCCGAGCCTGCGGCACGACCAGGGCGTCGAGCTGATACTCGTCCATCACCGCGTCGATGCCTGCGGTGCGCGAGATCATCACGTCCTTCAGGCGATCGGCATGGTAGCTTGGGTCGTCGGTGCCCGGCATGCCGGCGGCAGTTTCGAACAATGCCTGGCCGTAGGGCATGCGGACGTCGGGGTCCTGGCGATTATATTCGATCAGCTCGTCGAGCGACTTGACCGGGGCCACCGGGCCGAGCGCCTCGAGGAAGGCGTTGAAGCCGGACTTGAATTCGTTGCGCAAGATGCTCGAGCGGATGTCGGCAACCACCCGCGCGGTCGGGATGTCGGCCGGATCGACGATGGTCGCGCCGGCCTCGCGCATCTTGCGGAGCGACTGCTCGGTGATGTGCAGCTCGTCGTCGTCGAGGCCTTCGAAATAGACATCGCGCGGCACGCCGATCCGCGCGCCGGCGAGGCCGGCCTCGTCGAGTCCGGCCTCGTAGTCGCGCTCGACGTGGCCTGCCGCAGCAAGCGTCTGCGGATCGTCGAAATCGACGCCGGCGATGACATTGAGCAGGATCGCCGCGTCACGCACGCTGCGCGTCATCGGCCCGGCGACGTCCTGGCTCATGCAATTGGGCACGATGCCGGCGCGGCTCACCAGCTGCACAGTCGGCTTCAATCCGACCAGCGAGCTGGTGCAGGCCGGATCCTGGATCGAATTGATCGTCTCCGAACCGATGCTTGCGGCGCAGAAGCCGGCGGCCACCGCTGCGGCGGGACCGGTGCTCGATCCCCCGCCGCGGCCATATTCGAAGCCGTAGGGATTGCGCACCTGACCGGCGATTGCGCAGAAATCGGACGCCATGCGATCGGACATGACGTCGGTGAATTCGGTGTGATTGGCCTTGCCGAAAATGATCGCGCCGGCCTGGCGCAGGCGCCGCACGATGAACGCGTCGCGCGGCGACTCGAAATCGGCGAAGGCGATCGATCCGACCGTCGTCTTCATGCCGTCGGCGGTGCCGATATTATCCTTGACGATGATCGGGATGCCGTGGAGCGGCCCGCGCAATTTGCCCGCCGCGCGCTCCGCGTCAAGCACCCTGGCTTCCTCCCGCGCCCGCGGATTGACCTCGCGCACCGCGTTGATCCGCGCCCCGGCTCGATTGTGCGCCTCGATGCGCTGGAGGTAGAGGTCGACCAGCTCGGCCGAGGTGAGCCTCCCTTCCTCGAGCTCGTCTCCAAGCTCGGCCAGCGACATTTGAACTTGAACTACATTCATCGATCAACCCCCTCGATCCGTGTGGAAGCAATGCGCCCGGCGACGACTGACCAAGCAACAGCCATCAGCTTTTCAGGCCGAACATTAGGTCCATGACATTGGTCCCGGTCGGGCAGGCCGGCAGCAGATCGCCGCTTGCCGCCAGGAACCGCCCGGCATCGGCGCGCGCGAGGCAGTCGCTCGGATCGAGCCCAGCCGCGCGGCCACGCGCGATGCTGCCGCCATCGACCAGCGCACCCGCGTGATCGCCGCCGCCGTCGCAGCCATCGCTGCCGGCGGCGAGCACGTGGATATCGCCGCTGCCGGTCAGCCGCTGCGCCGCGGCGAGCGCGAAATGCTGGCAGCGGCCGCCCTGCCCGGGCTCGGCCGGAAGCTTCACCACAGGCTCGCCGCCCCAGATATGGAGCCCCGAAGGACTGCGCAGCAGCAGGTCGGCGAATGCGGCGCCGGCCGCTTCGGCATCCTCGGAGACCAACAGGCTGCGCCGGTAGACAGCGAGGTCGCTCGCCGCCGCGCGGTTGGCAGCGGCGGCGCGTGCGCTGCCGTTGTTGGCGATGATGCGGCTGACGATCGCAGCGAAGGCCGGATCGTCGGGCGGCGGGATCGCCCCGGCGCGGCGAATGAGCGCCTGGATCCATTCGGGCAGATCAGGGGGCACGCCCCGCGCTTCGAGCGGGACCGGGCTGAACGGACCCGAGCCGATGTCGTGCGGACAGTCGCCCGGAACGTCCGAGATGATCAGCAATTCGGCCGGGCGCCCGCAGAGCAAAGGGGCCAGACGTCCGCCCTTGATCCCCGAGACCGCGCGGCGAATACGATTGATTTCCGCGATGTCGAGGCCACTCGCCAGCAGCCACCGGTTGAGCCGGGCGAGTTGATCGAGGCCGACGCCGTCCGGGAGCCGCTCGACCATCGCCGAAGCGCCACCCGACAACAGGATCAGCAGCGGCGCGCTTGCGGGAAGATCGGCGAGGAAGGCGAGCAACGCATCGCCCGCGGCGAGGCTCGCCTGGTTGGGCACCGGATGGCCGCCGGTGACCACCTGCGCGCCCTCGAGCTCCGCGCGATCGGCCGGGAAATAAGGTTCGCCGCTGATCACCAGCGCGCGCGCGATCGCGAGCTCCGGCACCGCCGCCGCGCCCGCGAACATCGCCGGTGCCGCCTTGCCGATCGCCAGCACCGCCGCCTCGCGCGAGGTGCCGCCAAGCGCGCGTACCACCAGCCGCCGCCCGTCGACCGCGGCCAAAGCGGCGTCGTACACTTCCCGAAGGAAGCTTCGAGGGTCGATCGTCGTCAAACGTCGTGCCGTGGCGTCAGCCGTTCACCATCCGCTGCACGGTGAGGTGGCCGTGGCGGCACAGAATCTCTTCGTCCTGGAACTGGAAGTTGTCGATCGCGCCGGACTGGATGCCGAGCTGCGTCGCTTCATGGACGCTTGCGTCCTCCATCAGCCCGTCGCGAAAGGCAACCTTGCCATATTCGTTGGTGAACGCCTGCCCGGCATTTTTCGGGCTGGGATAGTACATGCGGACTTCCCAGACCGAGCGGTTCACCGCGATCGGCCAGATATTGTAGGTGAAATAGGTGCCGTAGAGCAGGCCGATCACGAAATTGGGGAAGATGACGTTGAAATCGAAAACGCCGTGCATCGCTTCGGCGTAAGCGCGCATGTCGCCGCCGGCCGCGCCGGCGAACGCGTCGATCGAATTGGCGCCGATCTTGCTCGCCACGGCACCGACGGGCGTCGGCACGAACTCGCCGGCATTGCTACCCGCCGTGAGGATGCGGTGCGGACCGTGAAGGATCATGTCCTGCGATCGGAAGCGGACGAACTCCTTCGGGAATGAGAGCGAGAGGGTGCGCTTGTGCAGCGCGGGGACGTGATAGCCCTCCTGCTGCGCGTCGAGCAGCACCTTCCAATTGACCGCCTCGTCGGGCTCGTAGCTGTAGAAGGTCTCGAGCCGCTCGAACGGATAGGCGTTGAGCTTCTCGTCCACATAGCCGCCGAGATATTCGGCAAGGCTCTGCTCGGGCCTGAGATTGACGAAGATGAAGCCCAGCCAGGTGTCGAGCGCGATCGCGCGCAGCCCCAGCTTGTCCTTGGCGAGATCGTGGAAATTCTCCTCGTCCGGGACGTCGCGGAGGTTCCCCGCATCGTCATAGACCCATCCGTGGAACTTGCAGGTCATGAAGCCCCGGCAATTGCCCTTGGCATTGTCGCCGACCAGCAGATTGCCTCGGTGCTGGCAGACGTTGTGAAATGCGCGCAATTCGCCGTCGCGGCCGCGGACCAGCAGGATCGAGGTGTCCCACATGTCCATTTTCTTGACGATATAGTCGCCCGGCTGGCGCAGCTCCTCGACACGGCCGACGTTGATCCAGCTGCGCTTGAAGATGCGTTCCTTCTCCTTCGCGAAGAATTCGGGAGAGACGCTGTTCGAGACCGGGATCGGATCGGTGCCGAGCTCGGGAAACTTCTCCGCGAAGCGTTTGTATTCGGTCTGCTCCATGACGTTGGTCCTATGCAATCGGCTGCGTCGTTGGCTCGAATGCGGCGCTGCCGCTTTTCGGTCAGTCGCCGCCGCCGGGGTGGTCGGTGATGAAGCGTTCCGGATCGAAGCCGTCGATCACCCCCGGCTGGGTCTTGAACAGCTCGATCGCGTTGGCGACCTCGGCCAGCATCAAGGTGAGGTTGAGCAGATTCTGCTCGGCCTCGGGCATGTCGTCGAGCGGGAAGGTGTTGAGATATTCGAGCGCCGCTTCGATCCGGCCGAGCATCGCATCGTAGAAGCTCCTGATCTCGTCCATGCTGCTCACGAGCCGCTTGCGGTTGCGCGCACGCTCGGTGGGCAGCGCCCACTCGATATATTGCACGAGATCGCCGAATTGGGCGGGGAGGCTGCGGCTCTTGATCGCGGTGACCTGGTTCATGCCGCCGCTCCTGTGCTCGCAGCGGAAGCGCCGCCATGGCCGGTATAATCCTCGATCATTTGATAGAAATGTCTCATCAAAATCTCTTCGTCTTGGAGGATGAAGTGGCTTTTGGCGCCCGAGCCGAGCACGGTCTGCGTGGTCTCCAGCGTGCTGAAGTCCTCGAGCCAGGTGTCGCGGTTGAGGCATTTGGCATGCTCGAGCGCGAAACGCTCACCCGCCGTGGTCGGCGGCTTCACGAACATCTTGATCTCCTGGTACATCTTGTCGACGCCGGTCGGCCAGAAATTGTGGGTCTGGAAGGCGGCGCTGAACGGGGCGAGCCAGAAGTTCGGGAAGATCAGATAAATGTCGAACATCCAATTGTCGGCGCGCGCCGGATTGACTCCGAGCGGCAGGTTGTTCGGATCGAGGAAGTCGTCCTTTTCCTTTTTGATCGTCCAGGCGAAGCGCTCGCTGATCGCGGCCGTCGGGCTCGGCGTGTAATCGCCGCTGAACGGCAGCGAGATCATGCGGTGCGGCCCCATGAAGCGGACGTCGAGCGCGTGCATGAACGGGTTCGCCTGGTCGATCGCGATATCGCCCAGCGTGCGGCGGTGGAGGTGGACCGCATGATAGGCCTCCTGCTGCGAATCGACCGCGATCTTCCAGTTGCAGTTGAGGTTGCTCTTGTAGGCGTAGCCGAGCTTGAGCTGGTCGAACGGATAGCCGTCGAGCATGTCGGCGACCTCGCCGAGATATTCGCGCAGCGATTCCTTCGGCTCGCGGTCGAGGTTGATGAACACGAACCCCTGCCAGATGTCGAGACGGATCGGGGTGAGGCCGAGCGTCGCCTTGTCGATGTCGTAGAAATTGGCCTCATCGGGAACGTCGACCAGCCGGCCGCTGCTGTCGTAGATCCAGCCGTGGAACTTGCAGTCGTGAAACTTGGAGCAGCCCTTGTCTTGCCACTCCATCTTGTTGCCGCGGTGCGAGCACATGTTGTGGA
>JAQGLH010000336.1 GCA_028293005.1 Alphaproteobacteria bacterium | reverse complement strand
ATCGCAAGACCAAGCCCGGTTCCGCTTTGCGACCGGCTGCGGCTTGGATCGACCCGATAGAAGCGTTCGGTGAGGCGCGGGATATGCTCGTGCGCGATGCCTTCGCCCTCATCGCTGACGCTGAGGTGGGCCATGTTGCGCTCGGCGACAGCACGCAGCACGATCGTCCCGCCGGCGCGCCCATAGCGTATTGAATTGCTGATCAGATTGTCGAGAAGCTGAAGAAGCTGGCTGCGATCACCGGCAATCGGCGAAAGCTGATCCGGAACCTCGACACGGAGCTCGCAGGAGCGCGCCACCGCCGAGTTTTGGCAGTTCTGCTTGGCCTCCTCGATCAGCGCGAGCAGGTCGATTGCTTCGGTCAGCGGGCTGAAGCGCTCCCCCTCGATGCGCGACAGCGAGATCAGATCCTCGACCAGCCGCTGCATCCGCCGCGCCTCGTCGTGGATGATCCCGGTGAAGCGCTCGCGAGTCGGCGTGTCGATCTCGGCACCCTGCTCGCGCAACGTCTCGGCATAGCCGACCAGGGTCGCGAGCGGCGTACGCAGCTCGTGGCTTGCATTGGCGACGAAATCGACCCGCATCTGCTCGGCTGCGTAGGATTCGCTGCGATCGCTCAGACGGACGAACTTCGCCCCGCCGTCCAGCGGACGCACGCTCATCATCCAGCGCCGCTCCGCCGAACCAAGGCCGGCAAGCTCGACTTCGTCAGTCCAGCCGTCCGGTCCCAGCAATCGCTCGACGGCGGCTGGGTGGCGGATCGCAAGCCTGACGTCCTGGCCGTCGATCCACTCGCCCAAGATCTGGCGAGCGGCACGGTTGCTGATCACGATTTTCCCATTCGCCACGACCAGGCTCGGTTCGGGCAATGCGTCGAGCAGGCTGGCCAGGGGAAGGCCCGCATTGTCTGGCGATCGATCGGTCACCCGGGCAACCTAGGCCGCCCTGATCCGCGATCAAGCCCGCCGGTCGTGGACGGCGTGCGCGTGCCGCGGTGCGCGGATCAGATGAACGATGGCGACCAATGCCCCGCCGACGAGGAGCCCAACCAGGCCGGAACCGGCGGCGACGATCAGCCATTCGACCAGCCCGCCCGCAATCGGGACGGAGTGACCGGCCGCTTGAGCGCCATGATGTAGCGCGTCTGGCAATGCGGTGAGGTGGAAACTCTCGAGACCGTGAACGATGATCCCGCCGCCGACCCAGAGCATCGCAGCGGTGCCGATGATCGAGAGCATCTCCATCACGACCGGCATGCCGCGCACGAGCAGCCTGCCGATCAAACGCACGCCGGACGGCCGGCGCTTGGCCATATGCAGGCCGACGTCGTCCATTTTGACGATCAACGCGACGACCCCATAGACCGCGAGGGTCATGGCCAGCCCGACCACTGCGAGCACGATTGCCTGGGTCAGGAGCGGGCGGTCCGCGACATCGGCGAGCGTGATCGCCATGATCTCGCCGGAAAGGATGAAGTCCGTGCGGATGGCGCCGGCCACCTTTTCATGCTCGACACCGGCGGCGTCGGCAGCGCCGTCCGAAAGCTCCTCGCCCGCCTCGTGGCCAAACAGAGCTTCGACGATCTTCTCGGTCGCTTCGAAGCACAGATAGGCGCCCCCGCTCATCAGCAGCGGAGTCACCGCCCAGGGAGCAAGGGCGCTGAGCGCGACCGCGGCGGGCAGCAGAAACAGCAATTTGTTCTTGAGCGATCCGCGCGCGATCTTGGCGATGATCGGCAGCTCGCGCTCGGGCGTGAAGCCCGTCACGTAGCGCGGCGTCACGGCGGTGTCGTCGATAACCACGCCGGCCGCCTTGGTCCCGGCGCGTCCGGCGGCGCCGGTGATATCGTCGAGCGAGGCAGCGGCAAGCTTGGTGATGCCGGCCACGTCGTCAAGCAAAGCTACTAGTCCGGACGGCATTGATCCTCCAAGGGTCGCGAGAGCGCAGTTCGGGTGATAACGAGACAAAGGCGAGAGCGATGCATTGCCAACGGATCGTGCGCGCGAGTAGATCGTTACGGTTGCGTTCGCACTAGTTACAGGCGTTATGTACGAGTCACATGTTCCCCCCAAAACGGCCGATGCCGAACAGCTGACGCCAGGCCGCAACTGCTGGCGCATCGAGCGAGCCGACCGCGCCGCCGTGATCGTCGACGCCGCCGATTATTTCGAAGCGGCACGCGCGGCAATGCTCACCGCGCAGAAACGAATCATGCTGATCGGCTGGGACTTCGACGCGCGCATCCGCTTCGGCGATGAAGCCGAGGGCCAGCCGTCGCCGATCGGAAAGTTCATCGAATGGCTGGTCGACAGCCGGCCCGGCCTCGAAGTTTATCTGCTGCGTTGGGACCTGGGGGTGGTGAAGTCGCTGTTTCGAGGTGCCACGCCGCTCACATTGCTGCGCTGGAAACTCAACAAGCGCATCCACTTCAGTCTCGACAGCGCCCATCCGACCGGCGCCTCGCACCATCAGAAGATCGTGGTGATCGATGATTGCCTCGCTTTCTGTGGCGGCATCGACATGACCCGAAGCCGGTGGGACACGCACGCGCACGCTGACGACGATCCAAAGCGGATCGACCCCGGCGGGAAACGCTATGGCCCGTGGCACGATGCAACCACCGCTCTGGCCGGCCCGGCCGCGGCTGCGCTGGCCGAAGTCGCGCGCAACCGCTGGCAATGCGCCACTGGCGAGCAGCTCGTTCCGGTCGAGAGCGACAATCCCTGCTGGCCGGATGGGCTTGCCCCGCAATTCGAGAATATCGACGTGGGCATCGCGCGCACCGGCCCCGATTACGGCGATGAGGAGGAAGTGCATGAGATCGAGACTTTGTACCTCGACCTGATCGCCCGCGCCCGCCGCACCATCTACGCGGAAAGCCAGTATTTCGCCTCGCGCAAGCTCGCCGAGGCGCTTGCGGCACGGCTTGCCGAGCCCGATGGCCCGGAGATCGTGTTGATCAATCCGGAGCAGGCGCACGGCTGGCTCGAGCAGGAGGCGATGGATACCGCCCGCGCACGGCTCTACGAAGCATTGCGGCGCCTCGACACCAAGCGACGGCTACGGATCTATCATCCGTTCACCGCCGGGGGCGTGCCGATCTACGTCCATGCCAAGATCATGGTCGTCGACGATCAGGTGCTGCGGGTCGGATCGTCCAACTGGAACAACCGTTCGCTTCGGCTCGACACCGAATGCGACGTCGTCGTCGATGCGTCGCGATCAGCCGACGCAGGCCGGACCGCCACAACGATCATCGCGCTGCGCAACGCGCTGCTCGCGGAACATCTCGATGTCGAACCGGAAACGATCGACGCGACGCTGGGCGAAACCGGATCGCTGATCGCGACGATCGATCGCCTTGCCGGGCCCGGGCGGTCGCTCTGCGATTACCGCACGCCCAATCTCGGCGAGGTCGAGAAGTTCCTGGCCGACAATGAAGTGCTCGACCCGGAGGGGCCAGACGAGATGTTCGAGCCGCTCAGCCGGCGCAGCCTCTTCCGCAGATTGGGCAACCCGCACTGAGGCTGGTCAACGGCGTGCCATCACCACGAGCTTGAGCCGTTCGCCGGCGCGCAAAGGCGCGTCCGCGGTGCGGCCGTTTAGCATCAGGAAATGGGCAAGCTTGTGATCCGTCGCCATGCGCGCGGCGAGCGACTGGATGCTGTCCCGAGCACCAGCGGTGACGACGTCGATCGCGCGCGGTCGCAGCGCCGCCGCTTGCTGCGGTGACAGCAGGCGGAACGACCGAAACAGCTCGGTGATCGCGGCATTCGCGGCGGCGGTCGGCGGCGAGATCATGGTGAAGTGATGCGCTCTTCGATTGCTGCCGTCGTAAGCCGCTATCGCGATTTCGATCGGGCCTGCCTCGGTCTCGGCGCGAAGCGGCACGATCAGCGTCGGAACGCCGTTGATCAAAGTCGGCGTTGCGGCGCCCACCGCGGCAGGGGCACCCTGGAGCAGCTTCGCGGTCAGCGCGCTCACATAGGCTTCGAGACCTTCCGTCGGGAGGCTGCCGCCGCCGAACTCGCCCCTCAGCCCGTCGGGACCCTCGATCAATATGGATTGGGGGCTGTTGGTCAGCGTGAAGCCGGGTGGGGCGGTGAAGGCAATGCGGAGCAGAGGATGGGCGAAGTGCCGACCGACGACAAATCCCTGCTCAGGATCGTCACCATAGAGGAGGCCGTCAACCCGATCGAGAAAGACCGCCTTCTTCTCCGGTAGCGCGTCGCCGGCTGGCCCGGTCGCGGCCGCTGCGTTGCGTGCCCGCTCGATCCTGTTCTCGGTGAGCGGGTGGGTGCGCGACCATTCGGGGATGCTGCTCGCCTCGTCATGGCCGCTGGTCTGCGCAACGAAATGCTCGTTGCGCGCCAAGGCACCGAACATGTCCGCGGCTGCAAAGGGATTGTAGCCCGCCTTGATCATCGTTGCGATGCCGAGATCGTCGGCCTCATATTCCTGCTTGCGCGAATAGCGCAGCGTGAACAGCGCCGCGGCGCGTCCGGCGATGCGGGTGAGCCGTTCGGAGCCGGTGACAAAGCCGACCGCGAACACGCCGAGATTGCGCCACAGCGAGCGTTTTTGCTGCCGCTCGCTATGGTCGGCGACGATATGGCCAGTCTCGTGCGCGAGGATCGAAGCGAGCTCGGCCTCGCTGTTGACGATGGCGAGCAGACCGCGCGTGACATAGATGTAGCAGCCGGGGACCGCGAAGGCGTTGACGACGTCGGTGTTGACGAGGGTGAAGGTGCATTGCCGCGGCAGGCCGGCGGCGGCGGCGACCTGCTCGCCGACCCGGGCAACATAAGGCGCTTCGTCGCCTTTGTAGCTTCCGCCGAATTCGGCGAGAATCTGGGGATGCTGCTCAGCCCCGAGCTCGCGCTCCCAATCCTCGATCCGCGGGTGGTATGCCTTTTCTTGCCCAGTGCCGCAGCCGCCGAGGAGCAGAAGCGACGGCAAGAGTAAGAAAAAGGGCCGCCACCTCACCGTCGTCTTTCCATGTCTATCCAGCCATCGATCTTGGCTTCCAAGACCGTCATCGGCAACGCCCCCGACATCAACACCTGCTCGTGGAAAGCGCGCGGATCGAACTTCGCGCCGAGCTCCTGCTCGGCCTTGGTGCGGAGCCGACGGATGGTCAATTGACCGACCTTGTAGGCGAGCGCCTGGCTCGGAATGGCAATGTAGCGCTCGACCTCTGCAGTCGCGTCGGTGCGGCCCATTGCCGAATTGGCGAGCATATAGGCGATCGCCTGATCGCGGCCCCAGCCCTTAGCGTGGATGCCGGTATCGACCACGAGCCGCATCGCGCGCAGGATCTCATCGTTGAGGTGGCCGTAGAGCTGATAGGGGTCGGTGAATAAGCCAAGCGCCGGTCCAAGGCTCTCGGCATAGAGCGCCCAGCCTTCGACGAAGGCGGTGTTGCCCCCGAACCGCTGAAAAGCCGGCAACGCGGTATTTTCCTGGGCGAGGCTGATCTGGAAATGATGACCGGGTATGGCTTCATGAAGGAACAGGGTCTCGAACCCCCAGGTAAAGCGCGAGGGCAGATCGTAGGCGTTGTAATAGAAGATGCCTGGCCTGCTGCCGTCGGGGGTCCCGCCCTGATAGGAACCCGCCGCCTCGGTCTTCTCCTTATAAGCTGGGACCGGCCGGATCTCGAGCGGCGACTTGGGGATCGTCGCGAACTCGCGCGGCACCGCTGTGAGCACCTTTTTGTCGATGGCAAGGAACGCAGCGCGCATCGCGTCTGCCGACGCGGGCGCGAACTTGGGACTGGTACGCATAAAGGTGAAGAACTCGGGCAGACTTCCCTTGAACCCGATCCGGTCCTTCACCTTTTCCATCTCGCGGTGGATGCGATCGACTTCGGACAGGCCGAGCGCATGGATTTCTGCGGGAGTCATGTCGGTCGTGGTCGTGCTTTCGACGAGATAGGCGTAGAGCGCCGCTCCGCCCGGCATCTGGCCGAGCCCGACCGTCTCGCGGGCGTGCGGGAGATATTCGTTCTTGATGAAGTCACGCAGCCGAACATGGGCCGGAATCAGTCGGTCGCGGATGAACGAGGCATAAGCGGCGGTGAGGCGCGCACGGTCGGCGGCGTCGAACGCCGGCGGGAATTTGGTCACCGGCTTGTAGAAAGTCGAGCCGGTCACGCCTTCCGCGATCAGAGCGTCGAGCTGGCCGACGACATTGGCCATCACCAGCTTCGGGTTGGTGACTCCGTGCGCCATGCCCTGGCGCATCCGTGCGATCGCGCGGTCGAGATAGGTGATGTAGCCGGCGAGCCGCGAGAGATTGTCGCGATAGTCGTCGATCGTCTTGAACGGTGCGACGCTGTCGCCCGACGCGAGGTCCGGGACGAAGGTCTGCATCCCGGAGAAATGATCGATCGGCCGTTCGATCGTGGCGCGCAGCAGCGCGGGCTCATAGCTCTGGAGATCCTGGCTGCGCTGGAACTTGAACACGTCGTAGCTAATGCGATCTTCGCGATTGAGCGCGTTGCGGTCGATACCCGCCAAGGCGGCGAGATCGTCGACCGCAGACTGCTTCTCAGCCGCGAAAAACGGGTCGCTGATATAATCGCCGAATTGCGACGCGTAGCGCATGTCGCCGCGGAACAATGCCTGCAGCGGATTGCGCTTGAGCATCGCCTCGTCGCTCGCCGCGAACAGCGCGCGCAAGCGCGCCGCGGGGGTCTGCGCGCTTGCATGCGGCGCAGCGGACGGAGGTCGCGCCAGCGCGGGCGCAGACCCGAGCAACAGCAAGGCGGTAAGCGAAAATCTGATCATGAGCGGCTCTTTCGTCGGGTGCGCGCATCACCTAATCGCGCCACAACTGGGCGGGAAGGAAAATGTCGGCCGGCGCGCCGCGAACCGTGCGCTCAGCCTCGCACCGGCGAAACCCTGCCGGCCGGTGCGGCCGATTTTTTCGCGAGCCAGATGATGTGGTGCGCACCGCGGCGTCCATGGCGGGCACGCACCTTGATCTCTTCGACGACAAAGCCGGCGCGGCGGAGGCGCTCGGCGAAATGCTTGTCGGGGTAGGCCGACCAGATCGCCAGGATGCCGCCGGGGCGAAGCGCGGCGCGGGCGGCCGCGAGGCCGCTTGCAGCATAGAGCCGGTCATTGGCCTTGCGGGTCAACGCATCGGGACCATTGTCGACATCGAGCAGGATCGCGTCATAATCCGATCGCGCGGCCATGATCAGCGCTCCGACGTCGTCCTGGACGATCGTGACCCGCGGATCGGCGAGGCTGCCGCCGAACAAATGGGCCAGCGGTCCATGCGCCCAGGCGATCACCGCCGGCACCAGTTCGGCAACGACGACCGAGGCATTTTCGCCAACCTCGGACAGTGCGGCGCGAAGCGTGAAGCCCATGCCGAGGCCGCCGATCAGGAGCTTCGGCTGGGCCCGCGAAAGGTGCGCGCAGCTCAAGGTCGCGAGAGCCTCCTCCGATCCGCTCATGCGGCTGTTCATCAGCTCGATGCGGCCCAGCATGATCGTGAAGTCGGCACCATGCTGGAGCAGGCGAACTTCGCCGCCGCCATCGGGCATTTCGGCCGTGGCGACCAGCACGCGCGGTATCATTCGACCTCCTGTGAGCAACAGCGCTGGTGCCGCGCCGCAGCGGCTATGGCTTGATCCGCGATGCGGCCTGATCGAGCTGGGTTTGCCGGTATTCGCCCTGCCGATCGAACATCCAGCCGGGATATTCCGGCGGAAGGCGGCTGACCTCGCCGAGCTGGATCAATTCGTCCGCAGTGAGGCTGACCGACGCCGCGTCGATATTGTCGGCGAGCTGATCCTCGCGGCGCGCGCCGATGATCACGCTGGTGACGACCGGCTGGTGCAGCAGCCAGGCGATTGCGATCTGCGCGACTGAGACGCCGCGCGCCTCGGCGAGCGGCCGCATCGCATCGATCACGGCGAGGCCGCGATCGTGATCGACCGGCGGGAAGGCGAAGCCGGCGCGGCGGCCCTCGGCGCCGGTCTTGCCGTCGCTGCCATATTTGCCCGACAGCAGCCCGCCGGCGAGCGGGCTCCAGACCAGCAGGCCGAGCCCTTCGGAGCGAAGCATCGGCACGATCTCGCGCTCGAGATCCCGGCCGGCGATCGTGTAATAAGCCTGGAGCGAGACGAAGCGGTTGAGATCGAGCCGCTCGGAAACACCGAGTGCCTTGGTGATCTGCCACGCCGCCCAGTTGGAGATGCCGATGTAGCGGACGTGGCCGTGATCGACGAGCGTGTCGAGCGCGTGCAGGGTCTCCTCGATCGGCGTGGCGGGATCGAAGCCATGGATCTGATAGAGGTCGATATGGTCGAGCTGCAGGCGCTTGAGGCTCGCCTTGGCCGCCTCCATGATGTGGTAGCGCGATGCGCCTCGGCTGTTCACGCCTTCGCCGGTCGGCCCGAAAGCCTTGGTCGCAAGCACGACCTCGTCGCGCTTGAGCCCGAGATTCTTGAGCGACTGGCCGGTGATCTGCTCGGACAACCCGCTCGAATAGACATCGGCCGTGTCGATGAAGTTGATGCCGCGGTCGAATGCGCGGCGAACGAGATCGTCGGCTTCCTGCTGCTGAACGGCGCCGATATGTTCCCAGATGCCGCCGCCGCCGCCGAAGGTCATCGCGCCCAGGCAGAGCTCCGAGACGAACAGGCCAGTCTGGCCGAGCTTGTTGTAACGCATGGATCCTCGCTGATGATTGGCCTCAATGATGCCTGGGAGGCTCTATGAGGTGCGGGCGTGGCTGCCAACGCATGAATTGAAGATTAGGCTGCCGCGCGAGCAAGATGCGGCGTCGCCGCGGGTGGCGGTCAGCGGGGATGGACGATCGCGTCGACGGCGCGCGGTGCGCCGCTGCCGTTCTGGAAATGGAGATAGTAGGGGTCGAACTCGCCGACCTCGAGCAACTGCTCCCAATCGAGGACCGACAGGCGTCCGTCGCGAAAGTCGACGATCGCCCCCGCGCGAAGGATCATCAGGGTGCGCTTCACCTGGATCGCGGTCATACCAAGGGCGTCGCCGAGATCCTCGTGCGTGATCGCAAGCTCGCAATGATTATCGTCTACCAGCCCGGCCGCGCGTGCCCGGGTGACGAGCTCGCAGAACAAGTGCGCCAAGCGTGCATGGGCAAGCATCTGGCTGTTTCGTATCAACCAAGCGCGGATGATCGCCCCCTGGACGAGGGTTTCGCGCCACAGCAATGTCGTCAGATTCGGCCTCGCCGCCATCGCCGCGAACATTTCCGAATGGGGGACGAGGCCGATCTGCGACCGTGTCAGCGCCCCGAGATTGTTGTCCATCACGCCGATGTGGAGCGTCTCGACGCTGGGCGTGTCGGTCGGCAGAAAGAAGGAGTGGATCTGCCGGACGCCGTGCGGCGTGTTTGTGTAGCGATGAAGCAAGCCGCCGAGCACGACCACGACATGGGTGGGATGGTCTCCTGACCTGAGGATATCCTCGTTGGACTCAAGCCAGCGGATTTCACCATCGAGCCTGAGCAGGGTTTCCCGATCGTCGTCCGTGAGATCGCCTATGAGGCCAAGGTGTCTGGCAAACACTTCGCCGATCGCAGTCACGCTCTACCTCTTGATCTCGAAGGCGTCGCTAAAAGGAAGCGTGAGCAGGGTGGTGCCGTCATCGCCCACGATGTCGATCCGGCCGCTGAGATCGACACATCCCCTGAGGAGATCGTCGCTGAGGATCGAGCGGGCGCCGCGAATGGCCTCATTCCTTGCCGCGTCGAGGCCGGGAAGCTCGAGGCCTTCCTCATCGAGAGCCGCCAGCACGCCATCGTACACGTGGAAGAAGAAGAGCGGCATCGGTCCACTCTTCAGCAGACGCCGCGGAGGCGCAATAACATGGGTTTTAGTCGCAGCGGGCGACGCTTTAGCGCGGGTGCGCGTTCAGCCAGGCTAAAATCTTGTCGGGCGCGCTCTCGCCATAAGGATCGTCGTCGGCGCCTTCATCGTTGATGCCAGGTTCCTCGAACCACGCGCTGACCACCCCGTCGTCGACCACCGCCGCATAGCGCCAGGATCGCTGGCCGAAGCCGAGATGGTCCTTCTTGACGAGCATCCCCATCCGCCGCGTGAAGTCGGCGGAACCGTCCGGAAGGGTCTTGATGTTCTTCAGGCCGAGATGCTTGCCCCATTGGTACATCACGAACGCATCGTTGACCGACAGACAATAGACCTCGTCCGCGCCGGCGGCCCGCAGATCCGGGTAGAAGGCCTCATAGGCCGGGCACTGCTCTGTCGTGCAGGTCGGGGTGAACGCACCGGGCAGCGCGAAAAGCACGATCCGGCGGTCCTTGAAGACGTCGCAACTGGGGAGATACTGCCAGCGGAACGGATTGTCTCCGCCGATGCTCTCGTCGCGGACGCGAGTCTTGAAGACGACGTCGGGTACCGGGCGATTGAGCATGAGCAGCCTCCTTGAAACGTCCCTGCGAAACGCGCTGGCGCAAGCTCGGGTCCAGCAGCGCCGAAACTTGCCGCTCGGTAGAAAAGATCAGGCGCGGAGCTTCTTCGCGACGATCGGTGCGACGCGCGCAACGATCGCGTCGACCCCCGCGGCATTGGGGTGGAGGTGATCAGGCAGCATCAGAGCGGATGACGTGACCACTCCTGCGAGAAAGAACGGATAGAGCTCGGCATCATATTCCTTCGCCAAGTCTGGATAGATGGCGTTGAAGCGCGCGCCGTAGTCGCGGCCCATGTTCGGTGCGGCGAGCATGCCGGTGAGCATGATAGGAATGCCGCGGCGCCGGAATTCGGCGAGGATCGCCGAAAGGTTGTCGCGCGCCAGCTGCGGATCGAGCCCGCGCAGCATGTCGTTGGCGCCGAGCCCGACGATCGCAAGGTCGGGCTTGCGCGGCAGGCCGTCGAGGGTGAAGGCCAGACGTTGCCGCCCCGCGGCGGTGGTGTCGCCCGATACGCCGGCATTGTGGACACGCGCCGCGATCCCCTGCCTGCGCAACGCCTGCTCGAGATCGTAGGGAAAGCTCTCGTTCTGCTTGAGACCGTAGCCGGCGTAGAGGCTGTCGCCGAACGCGAGCACCAGTTTCTGATCTTGCGCCTCGGGTGCAGGAGCTTGCTTGGCTTCGACTGCCGAACGTGCGCCGGGCGTCTGACCCTGCGGCGCGCGGTTGGGCGGACCGCCGTCCGAACATGCGCTCGCCAAATGGACACAAAGCAGCATCGCCGCGTAATGGGGTATCTTGCCGCTCATCAAAGGCCCTTCTCCCGCTATGCATGGGAAATCCAGTTCGCGCGATATCGGTATCAGCGCCCGCAATGTCACCCTGTCGCTCGGCAGCCAAGCCGCGCCGACCGAGATCTTGAAAGGTATCGACCTCGACATCGCGCGCGGCGAGAGCGTGGCGATCCTCGGCCCTTCGGGTTCGGGCAAGTCCTCGCTGATGGCGATCCTCTCCGGCCTCGAGCGCGCAAGCTCAGGCACGGTGTCGGTGGCGGGAGTCGATTATGGACCGCTCGACGAGGATGCGCTGGCACGCGCCCGACGCGGGACGATCGGCATCGTCCTGCAGAGCTTTCATCTCCTGCCGACGATGAGTGCGCTCGAAAATGTCGCGGTGCCGCTCGAGCTCGCCGGGCGCAGCGACGCGTTCGCGGCTGCCGAGGCCGAGCTGCGTGCGGTCGGCCTCGGCGACCGGCTAA
>JAQGLH010000163.1 GCA_028293005.1 Alphaproteobacteria bacterium | reverse complement strand
AAGCTCGGCGTGTCGTTGAACACCGCATCATAGACCTGCATGAACTCGGCGGCGCGGCCCGAATGGCCGGTGACCTCGATCTCCTCGACGCCGTCGTCGCCGTGGACGTAGAGACCCTTCACCGACTGGCGGACGATGCCGCGGTCGCAGGCGGCGATGATCAGCCCGAAGAAGGGCTGCACCGGCTCCGGGAACGGCTCGAACCCTTCGCTGACCGGCGCATAGCCCCAATGCTGGAAGGCATTGAGGTCGCTGATCCCGCCGTAGCGAAGGTCGTTCTTGAGCTTCCACAATTCCGCCTCCGCGTCCTCCGGCGATTTTTCGGCGAGTAATTTGGTCATGTTGTTGCGCACGAAGCCGCACGAGCCTGGGTCCTGCGCCCAGCCACCCTCGCTTGCGCCCCAGGTGTAGCAGGTGCTGTCGAAATAGCCGCGCCAGTCGAACAAGGCGTTCGCCGCGGCGCCGTTCTCGAACTCGATATAGGCCGAATAGCCGCCCTCGACGTCGCGCAGATGATCCCACCACATATGCGCGCGCACCGCCTTGACCATCCCGCCGCCGAGATAGCGGATGATGTCCATCTGGTGCGGACCCTGATTGTAGAGGTCCCCGTGCCACATCTGCAGCTCGCGAGTCGGCCATGGCTGGGCATTGAAGAAATTATAGTTGATCGCATTGATATGGCGCAGCGGCCCGAGCCGTCCGCTCGCGATCACTTCGCGCATCGCCCGGATCGGCGCGTCCATCGCATGACTGTGGGCCGCGATCAGGCTCACGCCATTGTCGTCGCAGGCCCTGATCATCTCATCGACTTCGTGCGCGGACAGCGACAGGGGCTTTTCGCACAGCACATGCTTGCCGTTGCGCGCAGCGATGATCGTATGCTCCATATGGAGTTCGTGCGGCGAGGCGATGTAGACCGCGTCGACGTTCGGGCTGCGGCACAAGGATTCGACGTCGGTGTAGACTTCCGCGTCATATTCCTCGGCAAACTGGTCGAGCGCTTCCTGGCGAAGGTCGGCGGCAGCGGTGAAGCGGATCGGCAGCGTCCTGATGTCCTGCCGTTCCCAATTCAGCACCAGCCCGGATGCCTGCCCGAGGCCAATGATGCCAATCCGAAGGATCTTGTCGGCAGCGCCGTGTCCAGATCTCGCGGCCGTTTCGGTCGTAGCCATCCGTGCCTCCCGCCCCCGGGGTGTCTCAGCCCCCATTTGACATGCACTTCGATACCGAAGTAATTATCCCCCGCGGTCGGCTTTGTCCAGAATGTCTTTGGGCTGTCCGGCGGTAACAGCTCCCGGGGAAGGCGATGACAGAAGAGGCCGTTCGGGTCGGCGTATCCGGTCTTGGACGCGGCTTCATGCTGACCTTGCCGGGGCTGCTCCACCATCCGCGCATCCGCTTGGTCGCCGCCGCCGATCCTCGCCCGGAAGCCCGCGAGCGCTTCGCCGCGGAGCTTGGCGGCAGCGCCTATGAGCGCTTCAGCGATCTCTGCGCGGATGATGCGGTCGAGCTGATCTACATCGCCTCGCCGCATGCTTTCCACGCCGCGCAGGCGATTCAAGCGGCGCAGGCGGGAAAGCATGTGCTGGTCGAGAAGCCGATGGCGCTCGACCTCGCCGAATGCCAGGCGATGGTGGCGGCGGCCGAGGCCGCCGGCGTCCACATGATGGTCGGTCCGAGCCACGGCTATGATGCGCCGATCGCACTGACCCGAACCCTGATCGCAAGCGGCGGCTACGGCCGGGTGCGGATGATGAGCATGCTCACCTACACCGATTTCCTGCACCGGCCGCGGCGGCCGGAGGAGCTCGATCCCGCGCAAGGCGGCGGCGTCGTGCTCAGCCAGGCCGCGCATCAGATCGACATCGTCCGCCGGCTCGCTGGATCGGAACTGAGCTCGGTGTTCGCGCGGATCGGCGATTGGGATGCCGCGCGGCCGAGCGAAGGGGCGTTCACTGCTTCGCTGGCGTTCGCGGACGGGGGATTCGCCTCGCTGATCTACAGCGGCTACGGCAATTTCGACAGCGACGAGTTGTGCGGCTGGATCTCCGAGTTGGGCGTGCCGAAAAAGCCGGGGGCGATCGCAGGGCGGCCGCCGCTGCCAGGCCCGGGAGCCGAGGAGACCGCGCTCAAGATGAGCCGCGCTTATGGCGCGCGCGGCATCGAGGCGGCCGCGGCGCCGCCGCATCACGAGCATTTCGGGCTGCTGATCGTCAGCTGCGAGCAGGCCGATTTCCGCCCCACCCCGACCGGGGTCCACGAATATGGCCCGAACGGCGCGCGCGTGCACCCGCTCGGCCCGCCGCAAAGCGCGCGCGCCGAGGTCCTCGATGAGGCGGCAGCGGCGGTGCGCGACGGCATCGCGCCGCTGCACGATGCACGCTGGGGCGCCGCGACGATCGCGGCCTGCGCGGCGCTCCGCCAATCGGCGCGCGAGCGCCGTGAAATCCCTATCCCGCCGCTCGACCCGTTGGACTAATATTCGTCAGGAAGGACGCCAATGACCCGTATTCCGCTCAGCTTCGCCTGCTGGGATTATGACCGTATCCGCGCGATCGCCGACGGGCGCATCCGGCCCGAAGGGGTCGACCTCAATTATATGAACCTGCCGGTCGAGGAGACCTTCTTCCGGATGCTGCGCTACGGCGAGTTCGACATCGCCGAAATGTCGCTCTCTTCCTA
>JAQGLH010000137.1 GCA_028293005.1 Alphaproteobacteria bacterium | reverse complement strand
CCGCAATGCTTCCTCGTCCACAATCATTTCGCCGGCACCGATGCGGCGCGCGCCGAGGCGTTCGTCGCGGTCGCCAACGACCCCGCCTATGACGCCTTGTGGTTCGCGCGCGGCGGCTACGGATCGTGCCGGATCGCCGAGGATGCGATCGAGCGGCTCGCTCCGGCGGCGCGGGCCAAGACCTATCTCGGCTACAGCGACGCCGGCTACATGCTCGCCGGCCTCTACGCCGCCGGCTTCGAGCAGGTCGCGCACGGGCCGATGCCGCAGGACGTGCGGCGCGAGGGCGGGGAGGCGGCGGTGCGCCGCGCGCTCGACTGGCTCATCCGCCGCGAGGGTGCTTCGCTCGAGCCCAGTCTCGCTTTCGGCCTCGCCGGCGACGCCAGGGCCGCGGCGTTCAACATCACCGTGCTCAGCCAGCTGCTCGGCACTCCGCTCCAACCCGCGCTCGAGGGCCACATGCTGCTGCTCGAGGAAGTCTCCGAATATATGTATCGCACCGACCGTGCGATGTTCCACATCACCAGCAATCCCGGCATCCGCGACGTGGCCGGAATCAGGCTCGGCCGCTGCAGCCTGGTCCCGCCCAACGACCCCGATTTCGGCGAGAGCGAGGAGCAGGTGGTGCGCCACTGGTGCGAGCGCGCCGGCATCGCCTATCTCGGCCGCGCCGACATCGGCCACGATGCGGACAACAAGGTCGTGCCGTTCGGCTAGACAGGTTCCAAAGCGGCGGAAAAGGCCAGGGCCGGCCCCGAGCCAGTGCCGTCTGGGCAACATCCTGCCGCGGCCTGCGACGACCCGAAAGGGTCGCGGCGCGTCAGCCATTGCAAAGCGCGTCCGTTTGCGCTCTACCAAGCAGGAAATCACAGAGGAGGGCGCGAGATGTTGGGATCGAAAAAAGGGGGTGGCACAGGTCGTGCGGACGGACTGCAAAAGCCGTTGAAGCCTTCGGCGGAGCTCGCCGCGGTGACCGGCTCGGGCGACATTGCGCGCAGCGAGGTCGTCAGCAAGATGTGGGCCTACATCAAAAAGAACAATCTCCAGAATCCTCACAACAAACGGGAAATTCTGGCCGACGACAAGCTGGAGAAGATCTTCGGCACCAAGAAGGTGACGATGTTCGAGATGAACAAGCACCTTTCGAGTCATTTGAGCTGAACAGACTCAACCCGGCCTGGCCCGCGTAACAGGAGCGGCGCCAGGCAAGGAACGGCGACTCGCGATCCCGCTTGCGCGGGACTCGGAGTCGCCGTCTGTTTTTAAGCGCTCTTCCGGCGGCTCCGGTCTCGCTCTTCCTCGAGGGGAGGGGGGATCTCGCTAGAGAATCGCAAGAAACAATGCGATATCAAACGGTTATAGAGCGGCTGCGATTCCATCGCAGCCTGCTCTAGCGGACAGTCTCACCGACATCCCCGCCACCCCATCGCGCCGCGCCTCGCCTGGTCGAGGTGGAAATGGTCGGAGTGCGCCCGGTTATAATCGGGCGACAGGACGGTCGCGAACAGGGTGCAGGCGCCGTCGCGAACGTCGCGCAGAAATGCCCTTTCGGGGCCGTTGCCGCGCCAGTCGCGGGCAATGGTGATGCGGCGGCCGTCGGCGAGGCGGAAGCCGGCGATGTCGACCGCGTTGGCAGAGGCATGCTCGCTCATCGCCCCCTCGGCACGGCCGTAGATCCGGCGGCAGCTGTAGCTTCCGAAATGGTCGATGCTCGCCACATCCTCGCCGAAGTGGGCGAGGGCGGCGGGCTGGACGACATGCCATTCCCACAAGGCAAGCGCCGCAGCGACCGGACAGCTGGTGGCGAGCCCCTCTGGCCGGTAGGCGATGGTGGTCGAGCCGCCGGCCCGCAGGCGCACCGCGTCGTCATAGCCGCATTGTCGGTCGGCCCGGTGCGGCGACCGGCGCGGCGGCAGCGCGGTGAATTCGACCCCGGCGCGAGTCAGCAATGCGCGGCAACGCGGCCCGTCGCCGCCAAGCGCGGCGAGCTTGCGGCCGGTGAACAGGCCGATCGGCTGGCCGAGATCGAGTGCGGTCCAGGGCAGGTCTTGCGGATGGTTTCGCGCATAGCCGTAGAGCAGCAGCGCGGCGAAGCCGGCGAGACCGACGACGAGCGCGAGCCTGACGAGACGGAGTAATCGCATATTTCCGTCCGACGCGCGAACCGTCTAGGGGGTTGCACTCGCACGACTAGTCGGCAGGATGGCGGTCGCAGCGCGCAGGAGCCGTGATGAATGCCATTCGCCTGACTAGGCGCCGTATCGAGAAAGTCTGGGGCCGCCGCGATTTGCTTCCGGCATTCGGTGACGTGCCGCACGATGCGCAGCCGGTCGGCGAAGTGTGGTTCGAGGATCCGCGCGGCGGCGACGCCGCTTTGCTGGTGAAATATCTGTTCACCTCGGAGCGGCTTTCGATCCAGGTCCATCCCGACGAGCAGGCGGCCCGAGCGCGCGGCGGCAAAGGCGGCAAGGACGAAGCGTGGCTGGTGCTCGATGCGGAGCCGGGCGCGACGATCGGCATCGGCCTCCGCGACACGCTCGACAAGGCAGGGCTGCGCGACGCCGCGTGCGACGGCGCGCTCGAGCATTTGATAGACTGGCGGCCGGCGCAGGCCGGGGATCATTATTATTCGCCCGCGGGAACGATCCACGCGCTCGGGCCCGGGCTCAAGCTGATCGAGGTCCAGCAGAATGTCGACCTCACCTATCGGTTGTTCGACTATGGGCGCCCGCGCGCGCTGCACCTCGACGACGCGGTCGCGGTCGCCGATCCGGCGCCGTATCGGCCGTCGGCGCGATCCTATCGCCTGAGCCCGGGCCGGGAGATATTGGCCGAAGGCGCGAAGTTCGTGCTCGAACGCTGGACCGGCCACACCGCAGGCCGCTTGCGCGCCGATCGCCCGGATCCGCTGTGGCTGGTGCCGGTGAGCGGCGATGGCAGCCTTGGCGGCGCCGCGCTCGATCAGGGCGACGTCTGGCTGGTCGAGGGCGAGACATCGCTGTCGATGGCGGAAGATGCGTCGATGCTGGTCGCCTATGCCGGTGGGCTAAGGCAAGAATTGCTGAAGCCTTAGTTCCTCCGCACGAACCCGCGGCGAGGAACCAGGAATCTGCCGGCCTTACCCCCTCTTCGCGGTCTCGAGCAGCTCGGCCGTCACGGGGTAGCCGATATCCTCGGGAATGCAGAGCCATTGCTTTCCCTCGCGTTCCTCGACCCAGGGCTGGACCTTGTGGACGCCGCGGCGGAGCGCGTCTGCGCGGGCTTCCTCGATCGAGCTGAACTGGGCGAGCCGCTCGAGGTTACGGCGGGTCGGGAAGATGATGCGGCCGCGGCCCGCGTCGCATTCGGCGATGACATGCGCGGCGCTGGCCCAATAGCTGCCGACCGCTTCGGTACCGTCGGCTTGCGGCGCCGGCGCGTCGGCGGGGGCTTCGGCGAGGTAGAAGAAGGTGTCGAAGCGGCGTGTCTCGCGCATATTGGGGCACCAGCGCGCGAACGGCGTCAGCGCGTCGAGCGCGAGGCTCAGCCCAAAGCGGTCGAGCAGGTCGCAGAGCGGATCGCCGCTGGTAAGCGCGGCACGCAGCGCAGCGATGGTTGCCTCGTCGAGCGGCTCGGCGAAACCGACCGCAATCCCCGTCTCTTCGAGCGTTTCGCGGATCGCAGCGATGCGCGCGGCGGCATCGTCGATTGCGCCACCAACCCGATCGGCAAGCTCATAGTCGCCGGCGTCGATCCGGCCACCGGGAAAGACCAAGGCGCTCGCGGCGAACGCCATGTGCGCGGCGCGCTTCATCACCAGCAGCTCGGGCGCTCCGGATCCGGGCCGGGCGACGACCAAGGTGGCGGCGGGAATGGCATCGGCCATCGTGTCGGCCATCGTGCCCGCCGCCATGTCGTCGCCCCGGTCAGCGCTCATTCGAACTCCAGGATCACCGCGTCGACCGCGAGGCTGTCACCAGGCTTGGCGGCGACCCTCGCGACGGTGCTCGGCTTTTCAGCGCGCAGGATATTCTCCATCTTCATCGCCTCGACCACGGCCAATGGCTGGCCGGCTTCGACGCGGTCGCCCTCGCCGACGTGCAGCATGGTGAGCAGGCCGGGCATCGGGCAGAGCAGATATTTGGAAAGGTCGGGCGGGGTCTTCGCGATCATGTGGCGCGAATGCGCCGCGCTGCGCGGCGTCAGCACGCGCACCGTGTGGCGAGCGCCGCGCGTGGTGAACAGCCAGCTCGAGCCGCGCCGCTCGACCTTCACGCTGATCGGCTCGTCGTCGATGATCGCCTCGAGCAAGGCCTCGCCCGGGACATAGCGCGCGTCGAACGCCAGCGCGTCGGCGCCGACCAGCACGGTGTCGCCTTCGACGCGAACCTCGAAATCCTCGCCGTCGATCTGCGCGATCCACAAAGTCGGCGTCTTGAGCGGAGTCCCGAGCTGGCCGTCGATACGGCGCGCGCGTTCCGCCTCGGCGCTCGCGACCAGCCCGCCAAGCGCGGCAAGATTGCGCTTGAGCCGCTCGTCGGCGGGTGCGCCGGCAAAGCCATCGGGAAACTCCTCGGCGATGAAGCCGGTGGTGAGCGCGCCGGCGCGGAAGCGGGGATGCTGCATCAGCGCGGAGAGGAAATCGAGATTGTGGCCAATGCCATCGATCACGAACGAGTCGAGCGCCGCGATCTGCAGGTCGATCGCCTGCTCGCGGTCGCCGCCGTAGGTGATCAGTTTCGCGATCATCGGATCGTAGAACATCGAGACCTCGCCGCCTTCGACGACGCCGTCGTCGACGCGGACACCCTCCTTGCCGAGCGGCGGGCGGTAGCGCACCAGGCGGCCGGTCGAGGGCAGGAAGCCGCGGTAGGGATCCTCGGCATAGACCCTGTTCTCGATCGCCCAGCCGTTGAGCTCGACGTCCTTTTGCGCGAGCGTGAGCTTCTCGCCGGCGGCGACCCGGATCATCTGCTCGACGAGATCGAGGCCGGTGACGAGCTCGGTCACCGGATGCTCGACCTGGAGCCGGGTGTTCATCTCGAGGAAGTAGAAGCTGCGGTCGGCGCCGGCGATGAACTCGACAGTGCCTGCCGAAAAATAGCCGACCGCCTGCGCGAGGGAGACCGCCTGCTCGCCCATCTGCTTGCGCATCTCGGGGGTGACGAACGGCGACGGGGCTTCCTCGACGACCTTTTGGTGGCGCCGCTGAATCGAGCATTCGCGCTCCCCCAGGTAGAGGATCGTGCCGTGCTGGTCGCCGAGCAGCTGGATCTCGATGTGGCGCGGGCTTTCGACGAACTTCTCGATGAAGACGCGGTCGTCGCCGAAGCTGGCGAGGCCCTCGCGCTTGACGCTCTCGAAGGTCTCGCGGACGTCCTGCTCATTATAGGCGAGCCGCATGCCCTTGCCGCCGCCGCCCGCCGAGGCCTTCATCATCACCGGATAGGTGATCAAGGCGGCGATCTCGACCGCATGCTCGGTGTCGCGGATCTCGCCGATGAAGCCGGGCACGACGCTGACGCCGGCGGCCTGCGCGAGCTTCTTGGATTGGATCTTGTCGCCCATCGCGGCGATCGCCTCGGGCGGCGGGCCGATGAAGGCGATGCCCTCCTCGGCGAGCCGGCGCGCGAAGCTCTCGCGCTCGGACAGGAAGCCGTAGCCGGGATGGACCGCCTCGGCGCCGGTCTGCTTGCACGCGGCGATGATCAGATCGGCGTCGAGATAGCTTTCGGATGCCGGCGGCGGGCCAAGCCGCACGGCTTCGTCGGCGAGCTTGACGTGGGGGGCGCGCGCGTCGGCGTCCGAATAAACGGCGACGGTGGCGATGCCCATTTTGCGCGCGGTACGAATGACGCGGCATGCGATTTCGCCGCGGTTGGCGATCAGGATCTTGGTGAACATCACTCCGCCTATTCAGCAGCCACGCGTATCGGCGCAGCCTTATTGTCTTCGTTGATCAGGGGCGTGAGGCCGAGCTTGGCGAACAACGCCGCGTCGGCGCCCGCACCGGCATTCCCGGTAGTGAGCAGCTTGTCACCAGTGAAGATCGAATTGGCGCCGGCGAGGAAACACAAAGCCTGGCAGGTCTCGCTCATGCTCTCGCGCCCGGCCGACAGCCGGACCATCGAGTGCGGCATGACGATGCGCGCGACCGCGACCGTGCGGACGAACTCGATGTCGTCGATCCGGGCCTCTTCCTGTGCGAGCAGGGCATCGCCGATCCTGGTGCCTTCGACCGGCACCAGGGCGTTGATCGGAACGCTTTCCGGATGCGAGGGCAGGGTCGCGAGCGCGTGGAGGAAGCCGATGCGATCGGTGCGTGTCTCGCCCATGCCGACAATACCGCCGCAGCACACCGCCATCCCGGATGCGCGCACTCTCGACAAAGTGTCGAGCCGGTCCTGATAGGTGCGGGTTTGCACGACCTCGCGATAATATTCGGGCGCGCTGTCGAGATTGTGATTGTAATAATCGAGGCCGGCCTGGGCGAGCCGATCGGCCTGCTCGCTGCTGAGCATGCCCAGGGTCATGCAGGTCTCGAGCCCCATCGCCTTGACGCCCGCCACCATCGAACAGAGCGAGTCGATATCGCGGTCCTTGGGGTTGCGCCACGCCGCGCCCATGCAGAAACGGCCCGATCCGCCCGCCTTGGCCTCGGCGGCGGCGGCGAGCACCGCATCGACGTCCATCATTTTCTCGGCCTTGAGCCCCGAGGCGGCGAAGGCCGACTGGCTGCAATAACCACAATCCTCGGGGCAGCCGCCGGTCTTGATCGACAGCAAGGTCGAAAGCTGGACCTGGTTGGGCGCATGCCAGGCGCGGTGGACCTGCTGCGCGTCATGAAGAAGGTCGAGCAAGGGCAGGTCGAACAGCGCGGCGATCTCGTCGCGCGTCCAATCGGTGCGGGGGGTGTTCATCGGGATTGTGCCTTTTGCACGAACAGCTTCCTTGAAAAACTTGGGTTCATTCCGCGGCTTGATCGAGCGGCGGCAGGTTGTGGCCGAGCAATTTGAGCACCTCGCCGGCGGCATCGACGAGGTTGGTCCCGGGCCCGAAGATCGCCTGCACGCCGG
>JAQGLH010000102.1 GCA_028293005.1 Alphaproteobacteria bacterium | reverse complement strand
GTGACCGCGACACCGTCGCGCGCCTCGGCGCGCACGCCGTTGACCTCGATCGGGCCTTTCGACGCCACCAGATAGGCATGGCGCGAGGGGTCGAGAGCGATCTCGGCGCTCTCGCCGGCCGCAAGCGTCGCGCCCATCACGCGCGCAGCGGCATTGATCTTCAGCGCATCGTCATCCTCGTCATAGCCGCTCGCCAGGGTCACGAACTGGCCGGCGCGCTCGTCCTTCGGAAACGGCTTGGCGCCCCAGCTCGGCTGCGCGCCGGCGCGATCGGGCAGTACCCAGATCTGGAACAAGGTGGTCGTTTCGCTCTCCTCATTGGCTTCGGAATGGCGCACGCCGGTGCCCGCGCTCATCACCTGGACGTCGCCCGCCTCGGTGCGGCCGTGGTTGCCTTCCGAATCCTGATGAGTGATCGCGCCGCTGCGCACGTAGGTGATGATTTCCATGTCGCGGTGCGGGTGCGGCGGAAAGCCGCTTCCGGCGCCGATCTCGTCGTCGTTCCACACCCGAATCGCGCCCCATCCCATCCGCCGCGGATCATGATAATCCGCGAATGAGAAATGGTGGCTTGCGTTGAGCCAGCCGTGGTTGGCGTGGCCGAGGCCATCGAACGGGCGAACCTCGATCATTGTCTATCTCCAAGAATGAGCGGGATGGCAGCAGCGCCAAAGCGTTGCGATAGAGATGGGATGCGTCGCAGCCGGTCTCAAGCACCTGCCGGGATAGCCCAGACTCCGGCACGAGTGCGGCCGCGCGGGAGCAAAAACCGGATGGACGATTTGAACGCGGCGCAGGAGGCGCTACAAGCCCCCTCAGGCAACCCAGGAGAGGCACCATGGCCAAGAGTCAGAAGAAGACCAACAAGGAAGCGCGCAAGCCGAAAAAGGAAGTCAAGAAGACGATCGCCGCCAACCCGTCGACCAAGGGCGTGCTGGTCAAGAATTGATGGCCGATAATTTCGTCAGGCACCGCCAGCCGTGGAAGAGCGACGAAGTCGCGAAGCTTCGGCGGCTGGCGGAAAAAGGCATGGGCTTGAAGGCGATCGCAAAAGCGCTCACCCGCAGCGAGGAATCGGTGCAGGATCGCGCCAAGACCGACGGCATCAAGATCGCCAAGCTGCGCTGACCGACCCATAACAACGAGACAGACGTGACCGATACACCACCCGACCGACTCTCGCTCAACCCACGCAGCTCCTTTTTTGACGCCGACCTGCTCCAACGCGGCGTCGGCATCCGCTTCAAGGGGCGCGACCGCACCGATGTCGAGGAATATTGCGTCAGCGAAGGCTGGATCCGCGTCGCTGCGGGCAAGAGCCTCGACCGCCACGGCCAGCCGATGACGATCAAGCTGCAGGGCGAGGTCGAGCCCTATTTCGGCGATCTCGCGGCGAACGAGGACGGCGGAAAGGCCGAACCGGAGTAGGCGGCCCAGGTCCGCCGGCCGGCCAGGAGCTGCGACGTCGTCCGCGGGGCCACCCACCGCGGCCGGCTTCTTCAGCCCGGGAACCAACAGGAGAGGCTATGAATGTCTTCACCGCGCCGGTGACGGCCTTGTTTCCGCCGCATCACTCCGGACACCCGGCACTCCCAAACGAGGAAGCTGGCCCCAACCAGGAAGCTGGCCCGAACAGCGGAGCGGGCGCAGACAGCGAAGATGGCTGGCCGGCCGCCGAACCCGAAGACCCGTTCGGGGGTGCGGTCCGCTCTTTCCTGCGACTGAGCATCGCGCTGTGCGTGCTGATCCTCGCGGCCGGTGCCTTCTTCCTCGCGGCGCGATCGACCGGAGCACGCGTGCTTGGCGTTCTGGGCCTGGATCTGACGAGCGCGGCGTTCGGGGCGATGCTGATCGCGCTCGCCGCGATCTTCTACCTGTTCATCGGGCGCACGATCGTCACTGTAACCAAGGAGTGATCGGCCGCGCGCGTCCTGGCCGCCATCGCGGAGGCGTGGCCGCCGTGGCGCACGCTCCGGGCGATCGGGAGAAAGTCAGGCCGCGTCGGCGAAATCCTGAGCAGGACGCCGCGTGCCGACGAACGTGCCGACGCCGACGATCGCCGTCTCCGCCAGCGGCAGCGCGGTCGCGCAAAACGCGCACTCGGCCATCAGCCGGCCAACATACCAATGGGTGCGGCTGCAGCCCGGGCAGCGATTGACCTGGTCGAGATGATACATGATGCGAAAGCCGCGGGCTTTCGCATCGAGCCGAACGACGTCCTCATGCAACATCTGCATCACTCCTCTCGGCTCCACTTAGCATCGTTGCGATTCAGCGACGAAGCGTTCTCTACATGTGCCGGCTCGAATGTTTGAATTTGTGACTCCCCCGCAACAGTCGTCTCGGTGGCTAAGCAGTTGAATTGTCGCTCTGACTCACCGCGCGCGCGTTCAGACCCGGCCGGAATCCGAGCGCTTCGGGCACCGCGGCGGCTCGGCCGCGCCGCCCGCACGGGCACGAAATGGGAACGGCAACGCCGTCCCTGTGAACATTATCGGCGCTTGTGATTGTCGGCGCTCGAAAGCCACGATGAAGTCGATGAGGCCCACCAGCGTTGTCGTTGGCCCTATCCAAAACCGCGGAAGATCACGCGTGACGATCGGCGCGTGCCAGCCATGGCGAGCGGGCCGAACACCGGCACGCCAGTGGATTTAGCCGTCGGGCCGCACGTCTGCCCCGCTAGGGCGCGGCGCCAAACGATGCCCTTGGCGCCAGCCCTTTGAATCAGGGGCTGACAGGCTTGTCGTTATTCCCGAAAATGTCGTTGTGCGCGAAGATCAGCGCGAGCACGGCCGCGCCCATCAGGATGCCGATCCACAGGCTCGCGCCCTGGGGGCCCTGGGCTTCCGCGACGGTTGCGTCACCGGTCTGCGCCAGCGCCGGCAAGGGCGCCACGACGAGCCCGATCGCGACCATGGATTTGACGATGGATTTCAGGAATTCTTGTGCCATGACAGTCTCCTGCAAAGGAAGATGCCCAACGGAGGTGCGCGCTTCGCGGTTCCCTGCGGACGCACAAGTTCTAGCCCGGCGAGACGGATTGTTCGTGAATTCGGCGGAATGGTGGCGATCGGCGGCGTCCTGACGAGCAGTATCGGGGCGGATAGCGTCGTAACCGAAAATCAAGCCACGGCATTTATTGAAGCTTTTGCCCAAGCAAGGGCGAGGGAGTGCTGTCTTGAACAAGCTTGCTATCTTCGAAAAGGCAGGTCGGATCGATGTCGCGGCACGCGGCCATCATGTCGTCTATCGAAGCAACGAGACCAACCGCTGTCCCGGCTGCGGCCGAGCCAATTGGTACGTCGGCCGCATCACCGCCGAATGCAGCTTCTGCGGCACTGCGATCGCGCTTGCCGAAGCCAAGCTGTGGGCCGACGGCAGGGTCGAGGCGAGCCGCTATGCGAGCGACCCGCTCACCGAAATCGACTGGGAGGAGCGGCGCAGGCACGAGCGGATCAAGGCCGCCGGCCGGACCCTGCAGATGCTCGTCGACGGCTCGCCGCATTCCTTTGCGCTTCGCAATCTCTCCGCCGGCGGCCTGATGGGCGATGATCCGGTGGGTCTTGCTCCGAACACCGCGCTCGAGGTGCGTTTCGAAGGCGGCATCATCGTTCCGGCGCATGTACGTTGGATCGAGGGCGATTTGCTCGGGCTTGCATTCTCGGCACCGCTGCCGGCGCAAGCTGCGACCAAGTGGGGCGGGCAAACCCGCTAGGCTCGTCCCCGGTCGGTTCGAGCCGCCGGCGTTGCGCTCGGCCGCCGCGCGGCAGCGCCCGCGCGGTGGTTCCGTCCGCCTGATCCCGTCAAACCTCGCTCGAACCAGGCTGGCCTCTCTGACCCAGGTCGCGTGGCCTTGGCGAGGCTTGACTCGCCTGACCCGGCGGTTTCCAAGCAGGCATCGGAAAAAGGACGAAGAATGAAACATCGCCTGCTCGCCCTGCTCATGCTGACCCTCGCCGGCCCTGCCGCCGCGCAGTCGCTGCGCCTCGACGCGCATTTCGATCTGCCGGCGTCGGCCTCGACGCCCGGCTGGACGGGCCTTTCCGACCCCAGCTCGCAATTCGATCTCGAAAAGGCGCGCGCGGGCGGCCTCACCGCCGGCTCGATCGCCTTGTTCGTTCGCCAGGGCGACGGCACGCCCGAAGCGCTGGCGCAGGCGCAGAAGGATCTCGTCACCCGCGACGCGGCGATCCACGCCATCGCGGAGCGCAACCCGGGCCGCGCGGGGCTTGCCCTCTCGCCCGCGGACGTCCGCAAGATCATCGCCAGCGGCCGCTTCGCGGTGATCGAAAGCATGCTCAACCCCTGGCCCGTCGGCAGCGACCTCGACGCATTCGACCGCTGGCACGCCCGCGGCGTCCGCATCGTCGGCTTCGTCCATGCCGGCCACAACCAGTTCGCCGATTCATCCCGGCCCGCGCTCGAGCGCGGCGAGGTCGCAGACCAGAACGGCGGCCTGACGCCGCTCGGGCGCCAGGCGATCGCGCGTCTCAACGATCTCGGTATCCTGATCGACGTGTCGCAGCTTTCGGAAAAAGGCTTCGCGCAGGCACTGGCGCTCAGCCGGGCGCCGGTGATCGCCAGCCATTCGAACATCCGCGCCATCGTCGACCATCCGCGCAACCTCACCGATGCGCAGCTGGACGCGATCAAGGCCAAGCGCGGCGTGGTCGCGATCAACGCGTTCAGCGCCTGGGTCAAAGCGCGCAGCGCCGCGACGATGGCGCAGGTCGCCGCGCTCCGCCGCAGCTACGGCCTTTCGGAGCAAGGCAGCGCCGGCCTCTCGCCCGAAAAGCAGAAGGAATACGATCGGCGTTACCACGAGATCACCGAGCGCGAGCCCAAGGCGACGCTCGCCGACTTCATCGATTCGGTCGATTATGCGGTGAAGCGGATCGGCGTCGACCATGTCGGGCTTTCGAGCGACTTCAATCATGGTGGCGGCGTGGTCGGCTGGAACAGCGATGCCGACAGCGCGAACGTCACCGCCGAGCTCAAGAAGCGCGGTTACAGCGACCGGGACATCGCCAAATTATGGGGCGGCAACGTGCTGCGCGTCTGGCAGGCCGCGATCGACGCCAGGGCACCGGCCAAGCGCGCGCCCAAGCGGGTTTGAGTGGCGCCGGGGGCCCCCCTCGTCGGCGCGCGCCTGTCGCCGGGCGGCGCGGCGTGCTAGCGCAGTGGCGATGAGCACCATGGAGCTGCCGGACCTGGCGTCGGCTTTCACCACCGCCTCCCGGGAGATGCTCGCCGCGATTCTCGATCAGAGCGCGGATTGCATCAAGGTGATCGGCCCGAACGGCACCGTCGATTACATGAACCGCAACGGCCAGTGCGCGATGGAGATCGACGACTTCTGCACGATCAAGGGCCAGTACTGGGCTGCTCTCTGGCCGGAGGAAGCGCGTTTGCAGATCGCGGATGCGATCGAGATCGCGCAGTCCGGGGAGCAGGCGCGGTTCGAGGCGTTCTGCCCGACCGCGAAAGGAACGCCGCGGTGGTGGGACGTCAGCGTCTCGCCGCTGCGCGGCCCGGGTGGAAGCATCGAGGGCTATATCGCCACGTCGCGCGACATCACCGAGCGCGTCAACCACAGCGCGTTGCGCGATGCCGTGGCGGCCGAGATGCGCCATCGCCTGCGCAACAATTATGTCGTCGTGGGCAGCCTGCTGTCGGCTTATTCGAAGGGAAAGCCGGAGCAGCAAGGTTTCGCCCACGAGATGATCGACCGGCTGACCGCGCTCGGCATCGCCCAGACGATGAAAGCGGACAGCGACGCCTGCCTGCTCGGCGAGCTCGTCCCCGCGCTGCTGCACCCTTATTCCACGCCCGAATGCCCGATCGCGATCGAGGCGGCGGCGGAGGTCAAATTGGGCCAGGCGCAAGTCGATGCGCTGGCGCTGGTGCTCGGCGAGCTTGCCGTCAACTCGACCAAGCACGGGGCGCTCAGCGCGCGAGGCAGCGTGCGCGTCGCGAGCGTGGCTGCGGGAGGAACGATCGAGCTGACCTGGTCGGAGCGATCGAACCGCGCGGTCGCCAGCCGTGAACGCGATGGCGGCCAGGGCCTTGCGCTGATGTCGCGCGTGCTGGCGTCGCGCGGCGGCGGCATCGAGCTGATATGGGCGGATGACGGATTGGACGCGATAGTCAGGCTGGCCGGCGACTGACCTGCCGCAACTCGTGCCTTCGGCTGTGGGTCGCAGCGGCCGGTTCCCGGCCTGTGGGTCGCAGCGGCCGGTTCCCGAACGACGATGAATGGCACGGGCCGGAGAATGATCCCCGGCCCGTGCCCTTCGCCTTAGCTCGACATGTTGTCCGTGACGTTGGTGAAGGTCGTGGTCAGCTTCGAGCCCAGGCTCCTCATCGCGGTGACGGCGGCAACGGCGATCAGCGCGGCGATGAGGCCGTATTCGATCGCGGTGGCAGCCTTGGTGTCTTTGATCATCTTGAAGAAGGTCATATCCCCAGTCCTTTTGTTCTCGTCCACAGGATCCATCGGGACCAGCTGTGCGGCGGAACGATTGGGGGCAAAGGATTGGATATATGTTAACGCGTTCGAGCGACAAACCCGGTACGTGGACGAAGCTAATTTGCGCCGGTTTTTACTATAAAAATATCCCGCGAAAATCTGCGACTTGGCCGTCGATCTGGCCGAGCTGCAGCGCCCATGGCCATCAAATTTTTTTTAGAGCCACGCGCATGAATGGCAAATTCCACAGCGGCTAGAACGGTCCGTTCGGAATGACCTGCTTGTCGATGACGGTGCGAAGCTCGGCGATCCGGCGATCGTAGAGTCGCGCGAGGCACGATCGGTTCGAGCCGCACGCCCGCCGTTGGCGGAGCCATGCCGCCTGCCCGTCGGTAAGCGCGCCGCGCCCGCCCATCGCGAGGAAGCTGCGGTCGAGGTCGAACAGCAGCGACATCGTCACGTCGCGATCGTTGAGCGCGCGGCTTGCACAGATCGCGCGCTCGTCGGCGTAGCGCGGCTTGCCGCAATTGAAGCTGGCGGCGTGGGCCGGCGGTCCAGCCAGGAAGGCCGCGCCGGCCAAGGCTGCGACGACGGTCGAGGCAGCTCTGAAGGACATCGCAACTCTCCCTTGTGCGCGAACTTTCGCGAGAACAGGCACTGCCGCAGCACAGCATAGGGCCGCCGCACAGCATAGGGCCACCGCACAGCATAGGGCCACCGCCCGGCATACTGCCACCGTACATCATGACAACCGTCAGTGGACCGTCACCTCGAGCTTTTGGAAACCGCGCAACGTGCTGTTGAGGACGCGCTCCGCCGCGACCAGCTCGAATTCGCCCACCTTCCCGCTCAACGCCTGGAACAACGCCGCCATTTCCATCCGCGCGAGATTGTTGCCGATGCACAGATGCTCGCCATGGCCGAACCCGAGCTGGTCGCCCGCGTCCCGACGCCGGACGTCGAAAGCCTCCGGGTTGCCCCAGTGCCGCTCGTCGCGGTTGGCCGAGCCGAACAGGATGATCACGCGCGAGTGCGCAGGGACGGTGACGCCGTCGAGATCGAAATCGGCGGCCGCATAGCGCGAGAACCCCTGGATCGGAGATTCGATGCGGATCACCTCGTTGATCGCGTTCGGGATCAGCGCCGGATCGGCGCGCACCGCCTGCCATTGGTCGGGATGGTTGGCGAACAGCCACACCGCGCTCGAGATCGCGAAGATCGTCGTGTCGAGCGACGGCGCGACATAGGACAAAGCCATCAGCCGCGCTTCATTCTCGCTGATCTCGCCATTGTCGGCTGCCTCGTGCAGCATCGCCGCCCAGCTCCCCGGCTTGAGCTTTTCCGGTGCGCAGTGGGTCATCGCATAATCGTACATTTCCTGAAACACGCCCAGCGCGCCGCTGGCGCGCGGACTGAGCGGGCCGAACGAATCGAAATTGGCTGCGGCCCAGTCGAGCATCCGCTCGCGCCCTTCCTCGGGCAGCCCGACCAGGGTGGAGACGATGCGCAGCGGAAGATATTGCGCCAGTTCGGTGGCCGCATCGAATGTGCGCCGGCCGGTGAGATCGTCGACCACCGCCGCGGCTTCGGCGGCGATCGTGTCGCGCAGTTCGCGCAACGCGCGCGGACTGAGCGGGCGCGCCTCGACACGGCGGATGCGCCGATGCTCCTCGCCATCCGAGCACAGGCCGATGCCGCCCTTGAAGGCGTCGTTGACAATGTCGTTCATCATCACGCCGTTACCCGAGATGAAGACGTCGGGCCGTTCGAGGATTTCGCGGACGTCGCGATAGCGGGCGGCGACGTACATGCCGAGGTTTTCGAGATAGACCAGCGGCCCGAGATCGCGCAGCTTGCGATAGTTTTCGAACGGATCGAGAAGCTGCTCGTCCGAATAGAGATCGAGCTCGATCGAGGGTATCGGGTCCGGCACTTTCGCTCTCCCTGCCGCAGCTTGGCCCCTGCCGCAGCTTGGCTGACGCGCAT
>JAQGLH010000099.1 GCA_028293005.1 Alphaproteobacteria bacterium | reverse complement strand
GCCCTCGGCATAGACCGCCCAGCCCTCGACGAAGCTCCCCGAGGACAGCACGGCGCGCAGCAGCGACCCGTTCTCGTTGGAATGGGCGATCTGGACGTAATGGCCCGGCATCGCCTCGTGAATGCTGAGATCGTGGATCATGTAGAGATTATATTCGCGCAAGAACGAGTTCACCTGCTCCGCGGTCCAATCCTGGGGCAGCGGCGAGACCATGTAGAAGGTGTCGAGATGGCGCTCGAGCGGACCGGGGCTGTCGCAATAAGCAACCGCCACTCCACGCATATATTCGGGAACCGGGATGATCTTGACCGGGGTCGCGGGCAGGGTGACCAGGCCGGCCCTGGCGACGAATGCGGTGGCCTGCGCAAGCGTATCGGTGGCGGCCGCCATCACGCCTTCGCGTGACGGGCGCCTGGCATAACTGAGCTCGAGCGCCGCCTCGATCGCCTTTTGCAGTTGTTCGGCGCTTGGCGTCTCGGGAAGCGCCGGAGCTCCAGGCCGGCCCGCCAGGATCTGCTGCGCGAGGGCGTACATTTGCGCGCGCGTGTCGATAAGAGCGGCTTGGGCGCGCCGCTTGATCTCGGCGCGGCCGAGCGGCGAGACGAGCGCGAAGCGGAGCTTGGCATCGTACAGCTCCGGGCCGAGCCGAAACTCGCCCTTGGCGCCGGGCACCAGCACCTTGTCGAGCCAGATCTGATGCTCGGCGACCGCTGCCTTGAGCATCATGAAGGCCGCGTCGAACCGGCTCCTGTCCTCCGCCGAAAGCGCTTCGCGGTGCGGAACGAGCATCTCGTCGACGATCGAGACGATGCCCGGATTCTGCTTGGAAACAGTGGTCGCGTAGATCGGCGGGACACGCGCCGGAACCAGATTGGCGCGCGTCTGAGCAAGAAGCAGCGGGATCGCAGCCATGCGCGCGGTCGCCGATTTGAGACGAACATCCCATGGCGCGAAATCACGCGCGGCAAGGCTGTAGAGCGAGGCGCCGGCCGTATCATTGTAGATCTGCGGATCCCATGCCCAATTCTGCAGCGTCTCGTCGCTCCACAGGGCGTAGCGCAGGCTGTTGTCGAGCAAGGCGGCATCGACCTGATTGTCGCGGTTGAGCGCGGCGCGATCGATGTGGCCGAGATCGGTGAGAATTTTCCGGAAGAAGGCGTCGGTCCGCGCCCGCCCCTCGGCGGACATGTCGGTGACCGCGCTGTCGAAACGGTGATCGCCGAGGCCAGTGGCGTAGGAGGGATTGAGGCTGGTCAATCCGTCGACATATTGCCTGGAAAGGTCCGCGAAGGCCGCGTCGGCCGGCCGTTCGCTCATCGTCGCGGCCCTTGTGGCCGGGCCCGTTGCGCAGCCGCCGAGTGGCAACAGCGCCGAGCCAAGACACAGCGCGGCGAGAAAGGTACGCACTTCGAGGTCTCCTCCTCCTGGTCGGTCTACTATGTCCGCGCCGCACCCGACGTGCAAGGCAGCCCCTGCGGGCCGAAGCAATCAGCACCCGCTAAAGGCTTGCAGCGGCGGTTGGTTTTTTCGAGTGGCCGGGCACCAAGCTTGGCACTACGGGTGAGGCTGACGCCGGCGTTCATCCGGCGAGGGACAATCATGGAATCCATCACGGCGCTATGACGAAAGCCTCCACGAGCGGTGCCGCCACGACGGGAATGACCGCTCCCTTGCGAAATCCGCTTTATCGCAACATCTGGCTGGCAAGCCTGCTTTCCAACCACGGATTGATGATCCAAAGCGTCGGCGCGGCCTGGGCGATGACCGAGCTCACTACCGACGCGAGCATGGTCGCGCTGGTGCAGACGGCGACGACGTTGCCGATCCTGCTGCTTGCCATGCCCGCCGGCGCGATCGCCGACATGTACGATCGTCGCGGGGTCTCGATCTTCGCGCTTCTGCTCTCGATCGTCGGCGTGAGCATCCTGTTCGGTCTTGCGCTTACCGGCCACATCTCGGCGTGGGCGCTGCTCGCCTTCTCGTTCGTGATCGGCAGTGGAACGGCGATTTTCTGGCCGACCTGGCAGTCGTCGGTAAGCGATTACGTGCCGGTTGAACTGCTGCCGTCGGCGATCGCGCTCAACAGCATCAGCTTCAACGTCGCGCGCAGCTTCGGACCGGCGATCGGCGGCGTGATCGTCGCTGCCGCCAATGCGGTCACCGCGTTCGGCACGGGCCTGTTGCTCTATTTCCCGATGCTCATCGTGCAGCTGCGCTCGAAGCGGATGGTGGAACCGGCGCGCCTGCCGCCCGAGCGGCTGAGTCGCGCGGTAATTTCGGGCATACGCTATGTGTTTCACTCGCCGCTGATCCGTACCGTGATCGTCCGTGCGTTCGTACTCGGCCTGATGGGCGGATCGGTGCTCGCGCTGTTGCCGCTGATCTCGCGCGACCTGCTCGGCGGCGATGCCAAGACATTCGGCTTCCAGCTTGGATGCTTCGGGATGGGTGCGGTGCTCGGCGCCTTCACCGTCGCGCGGATCAGGAGCCGCGTAGGTTTTGAAGGCGCCTTGCGGACGTCGGTGGGAGTGATGGCGCTTGCGGTCGCGGTCGCGGCGATCAGCCGCAACGGGCTTCTGACGGCCTTCTGCATCCTGCTCACCGGCGCAGGCTGGATGATCTCCACGACGACGTTCAACGTCGCCGTCCAAGTCTCGGTGCCGCGCTGGGTGGCGGGACGCTCGATCGCGTCGTTCCAGGCGAGCCTATCGGGCGGCATCGCACTCGGCAGCTGGGGATGGGGCGTGCTTGCCCAGGCCACCAGCGTGCAAACGGCGCTGCTGGTGTCGGCCGCAGGCATATTCGCCGGCGGCTTGCTCGGCCTGTGGTTGCGGGTATCCGATGCTGCCAAAAGCTATGCCGAGGAGGCGGAGGTGCCGCCCGACCCGGAGGTGAAGCTGGCGCTGACCAGCCGCAGCGGGCCGATCGTAATCGAGGTCGAATATCGCGTTCCGACCGAGGAGGCGCGCGGCTTTGATCGGCTGATGCTCGAGGTGCAGCTCAGCCGACAGCGCAACGGTGCCTATGGCTGGTCGCTCGCGCGCGACGTCGCTGATCCGGAATTGTGGATCGAACGCTATCATTGCCCTACCTGGCTCGATTTCCTGCGCCAGCGCAGCCGGCCGACCCAGGCCGAGCGGCTGCTCCATCAGCAGGCGATGGCCTACCATCGCGGCGAGGAACCGGTGCGCGTCCGCCGCATGCTCGAACGCCCATTCGGCTCGGTCCGCTGGAACGACGAGACGCGCGATCGCGGTGCGGCCGACGTTCTGCCGCTGTCTCCGCAGGGCGGAACGACCTGAGGCTCTGCCGTTCGCTCCTCAGCCGCTCGGCGCGGTAGAAATGGCACCCCCGATAGCGGTAGAGATGGACGCATATCGCGTTAGCAACGGCCGCCCCTAGCTCAACCGGATAGAGTGCTGGGCTTCGAACCCAGAGGTTGCAGGTTCGAATCCTGCGGGGCGGGCCACTCCCTCGGCGTGCATCGCGCCGTCTGCGCAGCCGCCGTGGCAGTCCGGTCGCCACTCTGCACTGCATTGGGGAACGCTCGACGATCGAGCGCGTTGATTCGTGAAACCGCCGTAACGGATACGGCAAAACATCAAGAGGAGAAAAATGCCAACAAATGATGGCAATCTGCTCGAACCGTTAGTCAGCAAACTAGGCAAGCTCGTTGAGTTAAGCTCCGAAGACCGAGCGGCCGTTCTCTCACTACCATTTACGACCGAGGAAGTTAGAGCAGGACGTTACCTCATTCGTGAGAGGCTCATTCCTGAGCGCTGCTGCCTTTTACTTCAGGGATTCGCCTGCCGAAGTAAAATGTCGGCCAACGGCGGCCGGCAGATCGTGTCCTTTCATTTGCAGGGCGACCTCCTCGACGTGCAGCATCTGCTGCTCCGGATCGCCGATCACAATGTCGAGACGATCACCGACGTGGTGGTGGCATGGATACCCAAGGTGGACCTCAGTCGGCTTGCGTTCGACCATCCGAACATCGGCCGCGCGCTGTGGCGCGACAGCCTGATCGACGCGTCGATCTTTCGGGAGTGGGTCCTCAACGTGGGACGGCGCGACGCGAAGGTGCGGATCGCGCATATGCTGTGCGAATTCGCCGCGCGCTGCATCGCGGCAGGGCTCGGCAGCGCCGCGCGTTTCGAATTGCCGATGACGCAGGAACAGATCGGCGACGCCACCGGGCTCACTCCGGTTCATGTCAACCGCATGCTGCGCGTTCTCGCCGAGGACGGCGTGATCGCCCGCGTGGGGAGGACGATCAAGATCGCCGATTGGGACCGGATGCGGGACGTCGCGGACTTCGACGCGACCTATCTGCATGCCGCCGCCTGAACAGAGGCCATTATGCGACATCATTCCCATCGGACCGGATTGCCAACCTTCTTCAGTCAATGAGCGAGCGGCGACTGTTATGCCACGTTATTTTTTCCATCTGTTCGACGACATAGTTTTGCGCGACGAGGAAGGGATCGAACTGCCGGACATCGAGGCCGCGAGGAGCGAGGCTGTGCGGGCGGCAAGGGATATCGCCTGCCAGGAAGTGCAGAACGGAAAATTATCTCTGCACCATCGCATCGAGGTCGAGGACGAGCAGGGCCGGCCGATCCTGACATTGCCGTTCAAGGCGGCGTTCAAGATCGAAGACCGTTCGGGCGGGTGAACCGCGCGGCTAACGGGCGGTGTTTCGCCTGATCCAGTCTCGCTCCGGTTGGGTCACCCGTTCGGTGTCCCGTTTTCCCGTGTTTGTCGTGTTTTCCGAGAATGCACTTAGTGCAAGTGCAGCGCACCCGAGGAGACCACGAGCATCACGCTGATGAAAATCCCCGCCAGCCAAGTCGACTGCGCCCGAACACGTTCCGATGTCATGTGACGACCCTATGACTCAGCTGAGATACGACACAATTAGTCGAAGGTGCGAAGCCCGGCATTAAGAAAGGTTAACGCGGAGCCGGCCGCGACAAAAATCGTGGTGCCGCCCGCCGATCGAGCTTACCGTTCCTGGCATCGATGTTTGACCCATCATCTGCCATGGAGCCTCTCATGCGCCGACTGCTGCTTCCCTTGGCGCTCGCAACAGCTGTCGTCCCGGCGCTCGCGCAGGACGTGACGCTGGTGCCGGGTACGCCGGAGGCGAGTCGGGTGCGCCCCGGCACCTACGAGGCCGACAGTGACCACACGCAGGTCGCGTGGTCGGTCAACCATTTCGGGATCAGCGCCTATCATGGCTTGTTCGGCGCGATCGGCGGGAGACTGAGCATCGATCCGTCGCGACCCGCCGATGCCGCACTGAGCGTGACGATCCCGATCGCCAAGGTCGTGACCACCAGTGACGAGCTCGACGTCCAGCTGCGCTCCGCCAGTTTCTTCGACGCCGAGCGATTTCCAACCGCCACCTTCATCTCGACACGCATCACCGTGAAGGGAACGGCGGCAACGATCGAAGGCAATCTGACGCTGCACGGGGTGACCAAGCCGGTGGCGCTCAACGCGCGCTTCACGGGCGTCGGCGATCATCCGATGAAGAAGGTGCCTACGATCGGCTTCGAAGCGACAACCAGCATCAAGCGCAGCGATTTCGGGATCAGCAAATATGTGCCGCTGGTCGGCGACCAGGTCGAGCTGAGCATCACGGCGGCATTCGACCGCCAAGGCTGAGGCGGGGGCGCGGTGCTCGTCAGGGCAAAGATGCCGGGTCGCTGAATTCATCGTAGCGCACGGTCAGCTCCTCGCCCGCCGCGATCGTCCGCCGGGCGTAGAAATTGAGATCGGCATCGACCCTTACGTTTGGGCTTTCGCCGGGCGCAGGCTCGTTCAAATACCAGCCGGGCGTGAGATTGTGGAAGTTGACCGGGCAGCCGATCCTCTCCCCCCGCGAGATGCCGAAGTCGTGGTAGAAAGCGCGCTCCGCCTCGCTCAAATCGGCATCGAGCAATGTAGCCCTTTCGACCCACACGAGCTCAACTCGGTCGTTGGCGAAGATGTTGATGCTCTCGTCGATCGTCCTGATCGCGAACACGCCGATGCCGTGGACGGGGGAGAGGCCAAGCCGGACATAAACGTCCTGGTGCGGCAGCTGTGAATTCATCGTGCGCGTCTCCCTCATACCGCGGCAGATTTAAGTCGCGGCGGTTGAAGGTCCGAGATATCAATCGGGCCAGACAATGAAAGCCGCCTTGCCCACTCCGATCGCACGCTTGGCACGCTGATGCGCTTTCTGGGCGTGACCGAAACCTGCGACCTTGGGGCGCTCTATCTTCGTCTCGCCGAGGCGGGACATGAGGTGAAGGTGTCGGTGAACGAGCCGCTCGCGCAAGGCACGCTCGCCGGACTGGTCGACCGCGCCGCGGATTGGCGCACGGAGCTCGATTGGATCAACGAGGCCGGCGAGGACGGGATCATTCTTTTCGAAGCCGTTTCGGACGGGCTCGGGGCGCTGCAGGATAGGCTGAGGTGCGACGGTTACAAGGTGATCGGCGGCAGCGCGTTCGGCGATCGACTCGAGAACGATCGCGCTTATGCTCTGGACCTGCTCGCCGAGCTTGGATTTCCGGCCGGGCACGTCTGGGAATTCTCCGACGGCGCCGCCGCCGATGCCTTCGTGCGAGCGCGGCCGGCACGCTATGTGCTTAAGTTCAGTGGCGCGGATCATAGCTCGGGCGACACGTTCGTAGGGCAGCATCGCGACGGGCGTGACATTCGCGCGATGCTCGCCGCGCGTCTCCGCCAGCGCAACGGGGGCGAGCAGGAGAGCGCGCCGATCCGCTTTATCCTGATGGAGCATGTCGACGGTGTCGAAATGGGCGTCGGGGCCTATTTCGACGGTCGACGCTTTCTGACGCCGGCATGCCTCGACTGGGAGCATAAGAAATTCTTCGCCGGCGACCTCGGCGAACTCACCGGTGAGATGGGGACGGTGGCGACGTTCGACCGCAGCGGCAGATTCTTCGAGCGGACGCTGAAGCTGCTCGAGCCGAAACTGAGCGAGGCGGGCCACGTCGGTTACATCAACCTCAATACGATCGTGAACGAGGACGGTATCTGGCCGCTCGAGTTCACCACCCGCTTCGGCTATCCGGGCTTTGCCGTGCTCGACCCGCTGCAGGAGACCGGCTGGGCCGAACTCTTCCGGATGATGGCGACAGGGCTAGGCGGGGACGGCTTTACCGCCCGCCCGGGTTTTACGGTCGGGATCGTGCTGACGACGCCGCCATTCCCTTATTCGCGCAAGGACGTCGACGAAGCTGTCGGCCTCCCGATCCTGTTCGACGAGCGGATGGACGAGGAGGATCGGCGCAATGTGCATTACGGCGAGGTCGGGCTCGAGGGGGATCAACTCGTGACGAGCGGGCTCTACGGCTGGACGATGGTAGTGACCGGCCTCGCCGCGACGATCGCGGATGCGCAGGTCGAGGCATATCGACGCGCGCGCCGAATCTCGATCCCGAACGGCAGATACCGGCTCGACATCGGAACCCGCCTGATCGAAGGCGATTTTGCGCGGCTCGAAAGAATGGGCTTCCTCGACCCCGATTGATCCGAGCGAGGCGGAATTGGGCTAGGCCCATTCCCAAACCAGGAGAATCAGGCATGCCCGACAGCGTTTCGAACCTATCCAAGAATATCGCGTTGCTGATCGACGCAGACAATGCCTCTCCAGAAAGCCTTGATCCGGTGCTGACCGTGCTCGCCGAACTCGGCACGGTGAACATCCGCCGCGCCTATGGCAATTGGAGCAAGCCCGCGCTCAAGGGTTGGGCCGGTATCGCACACCGCTATGCGATCGAGCCGCAGCAGCAGTTCGACGTGACCAAGGGAAAGAGCGCGACCGACATGAGGATGATCATCGACGCGATGGATATGCTGTTCCGCGGCCATGTCGAGGGATTCGGAATCATGTCGAGCGACAGCGATTTCATGCCGCTCGCGATGCGCATTCGCCAGGATGGGCTGCCGGTCTATGGCTTCGGGACCGCGAAAACCCCAGAGGCTTTCCGGCAAGCGTGCACACGCTTCATCGACGTCAGTGCGCTGGCCGTGTCGAGCGACGAAGCAACGCCCGAAGCGCGCGCCGCCGGACGCCAGCCGAAAGTCGACGAGGAATTGCTCGACCTACTCGGTGCAGCGTGGAAGGCTTCGAAACGCGACGACCGCGGTTTCGCCCGCCTCTCCGAGCTCGGCGAGCGCGCGGGGAACCGTTCTTCGTTCGACGCCCGAAACTACGGTTTTTCACGCCTGGCAGAGCTGATCGAGGCGCTTCCCAATTTCGTCACCGAAAAACGCGACGGCGCAACCTGGGTCAAGCGCGTGCGCTGAGCAACCACGGTGCGAAGCCGCATCTAGCGAAGCTTGCGCGTGCGCCGGGGGGCGCTGGACCGCCCGGTTCGGCGTGGTCCGCAACGCGGGCAGGGACGCATTCCGACCGCGAGGAGAAGCGCCAAACGGGCCGACAGGATGTTCGGCACACGCCCGCCGCCCGTCAGTGCG
>JAQGLH010000079.1 GCA_028293005.1 Alphaproteobacteria bacterium | reverse complement strand
AGGGCTATGCGATCGGCTCGGCGGGCCTCGCGGCTTTGGTGCTGTTCGGTGCCTATACGACCGACCTCGGGATCTATTTCCCGGACGTGCCGGTCGATTTCTCGCTGTCCAATCCCTACGTCATCGTCGGCCTGCTGCTCGGCGCATTGCTGCCCTATCTGTTCGGCGCGATGGGCATGACCGCCGTGGGCCGTGCCGGCGGCGCGGTGGTCGAGGAAGTGCGCGGCCAGTTCCGCGACAACCCGGGGATCATGGCGGGCACCAGCCGTCCCGATTACGCCCGGACGGTCGATCTCGTCACCCGCGCCGCGATCAAGGAGATGATCGTCCCGTCGCTGCTGCCGGTGCTGGCGCCGATCGTCGTCTATTTCGTGATCACCGCGGTCGCGGGCCAGGATAACGGCTTTGCCGCGCTCGGCGCGTTGCTGCTCGGCGTGATCGTCTCCGGCCTGTTCGTCGCCATCTCGATGACCAGCGGCGGCGGTGCCTGGGACAATGCCAAGAAATATATCGAAGACGGCAATCACGGCGGCAAGGGCTCGGAAGCCCATAAGGCTGCCGTGACCGGCGATACGGTTGGCGATCCGTACAAGGACACCGCCGGACCGGCGGTCAATCCGATGATCAAGATCACCAACATCGTCGCGCTGCTGCTGCTCGCGGCGCTCGCCGCGCACTAAGCGCCCGATCCGACCGGGAAGAACGAGGGCTCGCCGCACCCGCGGCGGGCCCCTTTTTTTTCCTCGAGGCCCCCGCCCCCGCCCTTTCGTTCGCCGAGCGTCGCCGACCATGAATGATGGTCGTGCGGAGGTTATTTACCCTTTTCGCCTAATCACATCCCCGCTCGGAACAGGGGATCGGGATGGAAACAGCCGCCGCATCGCTGGCGCCTGTCGGTTATGGGTCGCATTCGGACGGCGCGGAGATCGCCTGCGCGGGCACGAGCGGCGCGACCGCGCTGATCCGCTCGGCGCACGACGCGCCGCGTAGGCTGGGCCACGAGTGGGTCCGCCTTGCCGAACAGGCGAGCGAAGCCAATGCCTTTGCGGAGATCTGGTTCGTCGAAGCGGGATTGCGGCACCTCGCGAGCGAGAACGTCAAGATGATCGAGGTGCGCGAGCGGGGCGAGCTGATCGGGCTGATGCCGCTGACGATCGCCCGCCGCTACGGCCGGATGCGGGTGCGCCACGTGCAGAACTGGCGCCATTTCCACAGCTTCCTCGGAAGCCCGCTCGTCCGTGCCGGCCGCGAGCAGGCATTCTGGTCGGCGGTGCTGGCATTGCTCGACGGCGAGCCGTGGGCGGCAAGCTTCCTCCACATCAACGGCCTGGTCGAACATGGCCCGGTCCACCGTGGGCTGGGCGCGGCCGCCTGGGTCGCGCGGCGGAGCTGCGACACCGTGCACCGCGAGCAGCGCGCCTTGCTCGCGAGCAGTCTTTCGGCCGAACAATATTATGAACGGACGGTCCGCAAGAAGAAGCGCAAGGAACTCAAACGGCTCCAGGACCGGCTCGCCGAGCTCGGCCAGGTCGCCGTGCGGCGGCTTGGCTCGGCAGAGGAGATCGGGCCCTGGTGCGACGCCTTTCTCGCGCTCGAGCGAGCGGGCTGGAAAGGCAAAGCCGGCTCGGCCTTGTCGTGCACGGCGCAGACCGAAGCCTTTTTCCGCGATGCGGTGGCCGGCGCCTTTGCCGCCGGGCGCCTCGAGTTTCTGCGGCTCGACCTCGACCGTCGGCCGCTGGCGATGCTCGTGAACTTTCTGACGCCGCCGGGCGGCTTCGCGTTCAAGATCGCCTTCGACGAACATTATGCGCGCTTCTCGCCCGGCGTGCTGCTCAAGATCGACAATTTGCGCCTCCTCGCTCAACCCGAAATCGAGTGGATGGACAGCTGCGCGGTGGAGAATCATGCGATGATCAACAGCCTTTGGGCAGAGCGGCGCTCGATCGTACGGGTCACCGTGCCTCTCGCCGGCTTGCGGCGGCAAGCGACCTTCCGCCTTTGCCGCGCCGCCGAGACCGCAGCGGCCGCCCTCCGCCGTCATCTCTCCACCTTTCGCGCGGAAAGGCAGCAATATGACTGACCGAATCTTTGCCGACGACGTCGTCGCGCGCTTCGGCACCGCTTATCCGGGCGAGCCCACCAAGCTCGCGCACAAGCTGATCGGCCATCCGTTGCTCGAGCTGGCGTCGATCGCCGCGCTCGCGCAGCGGATGCGGCCCGGGGACGTCGAATATAATGCCGCCAACCTGCCGATCTCGGTGCCGCAGGAGGATCTCCCCTCGAACGGCCTTTCGATCGCCGAGACGATCCGCTCGATCGAGGAGAACGGCTCGTGGATGGTGCTCAAGCTCATCCAGCAGGATCCAACCTACCGCGCCTTTCTCCACGAGACGCTCGCCGAGCTGCGGCCGGCGATCGCCCGCGCGACGGGCGAGATGCTTCAGCTCGAAGGCTTCATCTTCATCTCCTCGCCCAATGCCGTGACTCCGCTCCATTTCGATCCCGAATACAACATCCTCTGCCAGATCCGCGGCAGCAAGATCATGCACGTGTTTCCCGCCGGCGATCGCGAGCTGGCGACAGCGGTGTTCCATGAGAATTACCATAGCGGCGGCCCGCGCAACCTGCCGTGGTGCGACGAGTTCGCCGCGCGCGGTCGCGCCTTCGCGCTCGCCCCGGGCGATGCGGTCTACGTGCCCGTCACCTCGCCGCATTGGGTCCAGAACGGGAGCGAGGTCTCGATTTCCTTCTCGATCACCTGGCGTTCGCGGTGGAGCTTCCACGAAGCGGACGCGCATGCGTTCAACAAGAGATTGCGCAGGATCGGGCTCGATCCGGCTCCGCCGCGCCCCTTTCCGCAAAGCAATCTGGTCAAGTCTCTGGCGCACCGGACCTTGCGCAAGGCCGAGCATGCCATGAGGCGGGGCAAAGATTGATCCATGCCTGGGGCCGTAACCCGGTCCGGAACCGCAAGCGGACAACCACGCCCTCTATCTTCCCATTTCGACGCGGAGCGGTTAAGGCGACGCGAAATTTTCTCGCAGCTTAGGATCTGAATGGCCAAGGAAGAACTTCTCGAAATGCGCGGCACGGTCGTCGAGCTGCTGCCGAACGCCATGTTCCGCGTGCGCCAAGAAAACGATCACGAGATCCTCGGGCATACTGCGGGCAAGATGCGCAAAAATCGCATCCGCGTGCTGGTCGGCGACGAGGTGCTGGTCGAGCTCACGCCTTATGATCTGACCAAGGGTCGGATTACCTATCGTTTCAAATAACGAAGCGACCGGGCGCTAGCGCTCCGTCATGCGGCTCATCCTCGCCTCCGCCAGCCCACGCAGGATGGAGCTGCTGGCACGGATCGGCATCACGCCAGATGCGGTGATCGCGCCGCATATCGACGAGACGCCCCATGCCGGCGAGCTGCCGCGCGCCTATGCCGCACGCATCGCAGCAGCCAAGGCCGCCGCGGTCGCTCAGCCCGGCGCTTTGGTGCTGGCCGCCGACACTGTGGTCGCCGCCGGCCGCCGCATCCTGCCCAAGGCCGAGGACGAAGCCGACGCGCGCGCTGCGCTGGCATTGCTCTCGGGACGGCGGCACCGCGTCTATTCGGCGGTGACTTTGGTCGACGCGGCGGGCGCCGCGCATCACCGGCTTTCGCAGACGATCGTTGCGTTCAAGCGGCTCAGCGCGGAAGAGATCGACGCCTATGTCGCCAGCGGCGAATGGCACGGAAAGGCGGGCGGCTACGCGATCCAAGGCCGCGCCGAAGCCTTGGTCCGGCAGCTTTCGGGCAGCCACTCGGGCGTGATCGGCCTTCCCCTGTTCGAGACCCGCGCCCTGCTCCGCGCAGCCGGGCTGAGCCCGCTTGGCTGAGTGGCTGATCGAGCAGGGGATCGGCGAGACTCGCGCGATCCTGATCGGCGAAGGCGAGATCGTCGAAGCGGCGATCGAGCTTCCGGGAACATTGCCAGTCGGTGCCGTGCTCGACGCGCGCCTCGTCTCGATCCTCGTCCCCCGGGCGCGCGGAATCGCCGCGCTTGCCGACGGTTCCGAGCTGATGATCGAGCCGCTGCCGCCGCGATTGACCGAAGGCGAGGCGATCCGGGTCGAGATCGTCCGCGAGCCGATCGCCGAAGCGGGCCGCGCCAAGCTTGCGAAAGGCCGCGTCAGCGATCTGCAGCCGCGCGAGGGCCCGACCTTGCGGCAGCGGCTCGCGGCCTCCGGTGATCCGGTTCGCGAGACGAGCCTCTACGGCGGTGACGATTTCGAGGAGGCGGGCTGGTCGGAGCTGCTCGAGCAGGCCGCGACCGGCGCGCTTCCGTTCAGCGGCGGTGCGCTGCGCATGAGCCTGACGCCGGCGATGACCCTGTTCGACGTCGATGGCGCGCTTCCGCCCGCCGCGCTCGCGTTCTCGGGCGCCGAGGCCGCCTGCCGGGCGATCCGCCGCTTCGCGATCGGGGGCTCGATCGGCATCGACCTGCCGACGCTCGGCTCGCGTGATCAGCGCCAGGCCGCCGCCGCGGCGCTCGATGCGGTGCTGCCGCAGCCGTTCGAGCGTACCGCGGTCAA
>JAQGLH010000072.1 GCA_028293005.1 Alphaproteobacteria bacterium | reverse complement strand
CCGAATCATATTGGCGCGGGAAGATCAAAGATTCGGCGTTGAAGCCGCCGCTGCGGAAGCCGCGCGCACCGGAAACGTAGACCATCTTGTCCGGAGCGAAGAAGTAGCTCAGCGACGCCTTGGGCTGAAGCGACTTGAACACCTTGGCGATCGCGGACCCGGTCGCGGGATTGGTCTGGTTGCGGTCGTCCCAATCCTGGCGGAGGCCGAGCGACAGCTTGAGCTGCTCGGTGAAGTCGTAATCGAGCGTGCCGAACAAAGCGTAGGCGTTGTTGCGGTTGCGCTCCGGCAGGAAGCTCAGGCGAACCAGATGATAATCGCCGGCCCCGGCCAGGTCGAGGAACGCGGCCGAGGCGACGTCGCGGTGGGTGTTCAGATAATAAGCGCCAAGCAGCCAGCGCAGGCGGCCCGACGAGGACGAGGTCAGCCGAACCTCCTCGCTCCAGGCCTTGGTGAGGCGGGTCTGGTCGAGCACGAGGCCGCCGAAGCCGGGGGCGAGCGGGAAGGGCAGGAAGTCGAGGTCCTGGCCGAGCGTCGCGGCCTTGGCATAGGCATAAGCGGTGATCGAGGTGAGCGTGATGTCGTTGGCGAACGTGTAATCCGCCTTGAGCGACACGTCGCGCAGCCGACGGATGCCCTTGCCGTCGCGGTTGGCGATGACGGGCTGGACGTCGTTCGGATCCTGTCCCGGGAAGATCGGGAAATAATAAGCCGAGCCGCCGGTCAGATTCTCATAGCTGCCGCGCAGGTCGAAGCGCAGCGACGGGTCGGGCTTGAACAGCATGCGGCCGCGGAGCGAGACGGCGTCATAATCGTCGACCTTGCGGTCGAGCGTCTCGTTGCGGATGCGGCCGTCATTGTTCTTGTAGGCGGCGGAGACACGGAACAGCAGCACATCGTCGACCAGGGGGCCGGACATCTGGCCGAACAGCCGGTAGTAGAGGCCTTGGCCGACCTCGCCCGAGACTTGGCCCTCGAACTCGTTGGTCGGCTCCTTGGTGATGATGTTGATCGCGCCGCCGATCGCGTTGCGGCCGTAGGTCGAGCCCTGCGGTCCCTTGAGCACCTCGATCCGCTCGATGTCGACCAGTTCCTGGGTGCCCTGATCGGGCGAGGATGCCTGGACACCGTCCACGACCAGCGCGACCGGCGGCTCGCCGAAGCGAACCTGGGTGATGCCGCGGATGGTAATGATGTTGGTGCCCGGATCCTGCGCCGGCACCTGGCTGAAGCTCGGGACGACCGCGTTCAGTCGGTCGATCGACGTGATGCCCGCCTGCTCGATCGTCGCCGAGGTGAGCGCGGACACCGAGATCGGGACGCTGTTGAGCGATTCGGTGCGCTTGCGGGCGGTGACCAGGATTTCGGCAACCTGGCCAGTGTCGACCGCTTCTTGCGGAGCCGCGGTGCCGGTCGCGGCCTCAGCGGAGGCGCTTGCTGCATTTTGGCTCGCCTCCTGGGCGAGCGCCGGTGCAGACCAGAGGGGAGCCATGGCTATCCCCAGGATCGTCGACCCCCGAAGCAATGTGTGAAGACCAGCCATAGATTCCCCCTTTTTCGCGGTCGCGATGCGCGATCCCGCTTCGATGAGCACAAGCCTCTCCCGTCGGCCCGACGGGCCGTTTTCCCAGTCTGGCGCTGGTGCGATATTTGGGCCCCGTCCGGAGCTTCGATAATTCCCGCTCAGGCGGCTCTGGAAAGAGCCGGCTTCTCGTTGCCGAACATTGCCGGATCGATGATCAGCTCGAAACGCTTGAACCGCCAGCCGTCGGCGGTCCTGGTGACGAGCGTGTCGCCCGCCGCGGTCGCAATCGCGATCGGCCCGGCAGCCACGTTCATCTTGAGAATGTAGAAACGGTAGTGCGCGCCCTCGGCATGCTCGTCGACGATCTGGTTGGTGATCAGATGGCGCACGCCGTCTTCCTTGCCGGCGGCGATATGGTGCTCCATGAACTCCTGCACCGCAGCGGTCCCGGTATAGTTGCCGTAGGGCGCGACGAAGGTGCCGTCCGCGGCGAAGCCGGCGGCGAAGCCGGCCGCATCATTGCCATCGATGCTGAGATAGACGCGGGCGCAAAGCTCATGGATGGCGATCTTGTCCTCGACGTTGATGGTCATGCTGTCACTCCTTCGGCTTGGCGCGAATTTTCGACATGCTGCACGAGCAGGTCGTTGAAAGGCTGCCCGACCTTCTGCACGGCATGGCCGGCGCCGGTCAGGACGTGAAGATCGGTCTCGAGCAGATCCGCGAGCCTTCGGCCGATCGCATCGAACGCCTTGCTCCAGCCGCCGACGACGACCAGCTTGGGATAGGGCCCATCGTCGATGCTGCCGATCGGCACATCGACTTTCCACGGCCGTTCGGTGACGAGGTTGCGTACCGTCGCCGCCATCGGAGCTGGCAGCGGCTCGGGAATGGGGATGCCGACCTCGAGCGCATCGACGAAGCCGCTGACGAAACCGTGAAGATCGGACGCATCGGCGGTGCGCCAGTGGCGGCGCATCGCGTCCGACACGCGCCGGACGTCGGCGAGGTCGGCCGCCAGCGCGAACGCGGGAGGCTCGATCACGGTCAGCGATCGGATCAGATCGGGCCGGAGGCCGGCGGCGTTCATCGAGACCACGCCGCCCATCGAGGTGCCGACGAGGTGCGCGCCGTCACCCAATATCTCAATGACGTCCTCGGCATCGCGCAGCACATCGACCGCGTCGATCGGCGGCGTATCGCCGTAACCGCGACGCGTGACGATATCGAGCGTGAAGTACTCCGCGAGCGGCTTCTGTTCGGTAAATGCCGCGGCGCCATAACCGAGACTGCCGTGTACGAACACGATACGCTCGGCACCCGACCCCCAGCGCTCTACGGAATATTTCATCGAGTCGCTCCCCAGATGGCTTTGTAACTTATCTATATCCGGAAGCTTGTCTACTAAGAAAATTAGCTTGTCTGCAAAGCTTTTCAAACTTACTCGTAACGACTTGTCAGGGAGGCAAATAGCGTGATTGAGCTGACGATCGAGGGGAAAAACGGTCAAGGAAAGCTGGCCTTCATGCCGCGCCAGTTGGTCATCGCCGGGTGGACCGGCCGCGACACGGCCGTGCTCAATGCGCATATCGAGGAGCTTGCCGCGCTCGGCGTCGCACCGCCCAAGAGCGTGCCGATCTTCTATCGCGTGAGCGCGGACCTGCTAACGCCGCACGCTCGGGTTCAGATGGTCGGCCGCGAAGCCTCGGGCGAAGCCGAGGCGGTGCTGTGGAAGCATGACGGCGCCTTGTTCGTCGGCGTCGGCTCGGACCACACCGATCGCGCCCTGGAAACAGTCGGCATCACCTTGTCGAAGCAGCTTTGCGCCAAGCCGGTCTCGGTGACCGTGTGGCCGTGGGAGGAAGTCTCCGCCCATTGGGACGATCTCAGCTTGCGCTCGACCCTGCCGCGCAGCGGCGAAACCTATCAGCACGGTTCGGTCGGCGGACTGCGCCGTCCCGATGATCTGCTTGCCCTCTACGAAGAGCGCGAGGGCCCGGCCGCGGATGGAACGGTGATGTTCTGCGGGACACTGCCGGTCGAAGGGGGAATTCGATACGCCGAAGAAATGGCGCTCGAGCTGTCCGATCCGGTGCTCGGGCGGAGCCTTCGCCACAGCTACGCGGTCGAGCCGCTGCCGATCGCCGAGGCATGAGCATCCACGGCATCCGCGACAGTGTCGAGCGTGCTCTGGACCGCATCGACCGCGACGCAGCGAAGGACATGATGATCCTTCGCCTCGACGATGCCGCGCGCCACGCCGGCGATGCCGCCGACGCGTTGCGCAGGAGCGGCAGCGCATCGCCGCTGCTCGGAACGCTGGTGACGATCAAGGACAATTACGATCTCGCGGATCATGCCACCACGGCGGGATCGACCCTGCTCGCCGAGGCGCCGCCCGCTCAGGCCGATGCGGTGGCGGTCGAACGGCTGCGCCGCGCCGGCTGCATCATCCTCGGCCGGACCAACATGACCGAATTCGCCTTTTCGGGCCTCGGCCTCAATCCGCATTACGGCACCCCGGCCAATCCGGCGTTCAAGCACGAATATCGCACGCCCGGAGGCTCTTCGTCCGGCGCAGCGGTGTCGGTCGCGCTCGGGATCGTTCCGGTCGCGCTCGGGACCGACACCGGCGGCTCGATCCGAATCCCGGCTGCCTTTTGCGGGCTGGTCGGCTTCAAGCCGACGGCGAGCGCGATCTCCCGCGAGGGCGTGCTGCCGCTGTCGACGACGCTCGACACGATCGGCGCGATCGGGCGCAGCGTCGAGGACTGCGCGGCGATGTTCGACGTGCTTCGCGATACGCCCAGCCTTCGCGATACGCCCGGCCGCAGGCGCGTAAGCCTGCCCGCCGGCCGGCTGCGCCTCGGGCTGGTGCAGAATTACGTCACCAACGAGGTCTCTCCCGAGGTCGCGCGGGGCCTGGAGAAGGCGATCGCCGCGCTCGACCGGGCGGGAATCTCGATCGAGCCGATCCTGCTCCCCGAGCTAGACGAACTGCCGGCGATCAGCCGGCAGGCCAATTTCAGCGCAGTCGAGGCTTATGCCTGGCACGAGCCGCACCTCGCCGCGGGGGCGGCGCCGCGCTACGATCCGCGCGTGCTGGCGCGGATCATGGCCGGCGCGGAGATGCGCGCGGCCGCTTATGCAACGCTGATCGCGCGGCGGCAGGCGCTGATCCTGTCGGTCGCGGCGCGCATAGCGGGCCTCGACGCCTTGCTGTGGCCGACGGTGCCCATCGTCGCGCCGACGATGGCGGGCCTTGCCGCCGACGAAGCCTATCACGCCACCAATCTGCTGGTGCTGCGCAATCCCGCGGTCGTCAATTTCCTCGACGGCTGCGCGATCTCGCTTCCCTGTCCGGTCGAAGGCGCCCCGGTCGGGCTCAGCCTCGCCGCGTTGAACGGCCAGGACGACCATTTGCTGAGCGTCGCCGCCTGCGCGGCGGAGATTTTGAAAGGATGAACGATGGCGGTCACGAAGGAACATAAGGAATTTCATCGCCTCGCCATGGACGGCGAAGGCTGGCAGCTCCCCGACGGCTATGCTCCCGGCGGCGGCGTCGACGAGCTTCCCTTGTCAGGCTCGCTCGATGGCGAAAACCGCAAGGGCAGCCGCACGCGCCTGCTTCGCTTCCAGCCCGGCGTGTTCACCAAGACGCCGTTCGTCCACGATTATTGGGAGGAGGTCTTCCTGCTGCAGGGCGATCTCACGGTTGGCAACGACGAGGCAGGTAACGGCGGCGAGAACTTCATGGCGCCCACCTATGCCTGCCGCCCGCCCGGCGTCTATCATGGCCCGTTCCGCTCGAACGGCGGCTGCCTGCTGCTCGAGATCCATTATTTCGATCCCGCGTGACTTCGTTGACCTAGCTTTCATACAAAGCTAATATGAATATCTAAGGGGAAAACGTGATGTCGTTGACGGTAAGCAGGCCCGAATTGCTCGACGGCCAAAGCGACGCCTTGTTCCGCCAGGCCGTGCACGATTCGCTCGGCTTCGCGGTCCGGCTGCAGGAAATCCGCAACCGGCTCGGCGAGGTGATCGGGCTGAGCGGCCCGGCTTATTCGATCCTGATCGCCATCGAGCATCTCGCCGATTCGGGCGAGGTCGGGGTCAGCCGCGTCAGCGACCATCTTCATCTTTCCGGCGCATTCGTGACGATCGAGATCAACAAGCTGGTCAAGTCGGGGCTGGTCACCAAGACCCCTGATCCCGAGGATGGCCGGCGCGTGATCCTGCGCGTGACCGACAAGGCACATGCCTTGCTCGCCGAGCTCTCCGAAACCCAGCGCCCGGTCAACGACACGATCTTCGCCGGCCTCGATGCCAAGCAGTTCAGGCAATATGCCGAGATTATCTCGTCGTTGGTGGCTGGCACCGAGGAGAGCCTGGCGCTGCTGCGCTTCATGGCCGAGCAGCGTCGCCGTCAGGCCTGAGCGGAGCGAGGATCATGAGTATCGACGCACGCGAGTTCCGCAATGCCCTCGGCCACTTCCCGACCGGCGTCGTGGTCGTGACTGCCCCGGTGGATGGGCGCGAACCGCTCGCGATGACGGTCAGCTCGTTCAACGCAGTGTCGCTCGATCCGCCGCTCGTCCTGTTCAGCATCGCCCGCACGGCCCCGAGCCTTGCGGCCTTGCTCGCGGCGCCGCGCTACGCGATCAGCGTGCTGCGGCACGATCAAAGCGATCTTTCGACCCGCTTCGCCTTCGCCAGAGACGAGAAATGGCATGGCCTCGAGCCCGCGCTTGGCGAGACCGGCTGCCCGCTGATCCGCCCCTGCCTCGCGACTTTCGAATGCACGCCTTTCGCCACGTATGAAGGCGGCGACCATCTGATCATCGTCGGCCGCGTCGAGCGGTTCGACACTGCGCCGGAAGGGGACCCATTGGTCTTCTTCCGCGGCAGCTATCACAATATTGCCGCGCGCGCGGCCTGAACATCGGAGGCAGCGAAATGAAAACCGGCGCGAACCATCTGGCCTCGCTGCGCGACGGACGGGTCGTCTATATCGACGGCGGCGAAGCGGGAGACGTGACACAGCACCATGCATTCCGCAACGCGGTCGGCTCGGCTGCGGCGCTCTACGATTTCCAGGCGAAAAATCCCGAGCTGATGACGATCGAAAGTCCGTCGAGCGGGCGGCGCGTCAACCGCGCCTGGGACCTGCCGACGAGCTACCAGAATCTGGTCGACCGTCGCCTCGCGATGGAGGCGTGGGCGGAAACCCATTACGGCTTCATGGGCCGCTCGCCCGACCATGTCGCGTCGTGCTTCGCGGGCTTCATGATGGGGCGTGAGACGTTCGAGAGCTATGATCCCAAGCGCGCCGCCGCGCTCGCCGATTATTTCCGCTATGCGCGCGATAACGATTTGTTCCTCACCTACGTGATCATCAATCCGCAGGCCGATCGTTCCAAGTCCGCGCACGAGCAGGCCGACCAATATTTGACTGCCGGCATCGTCGACGAGGATTCGACCGGGATCACGCTGCGCGGCGCCAAGATGCTCGCGACGAGCGCGATCATGGCGAACGAGGTGTTCGTCAGCTGCATTCAGCCGCTCGGACCGGGCGACGAGAAATATGCGGTGTCGCTGGCGGTGCCGATGAACGCCCCGGGCCTCAAATTGCTGTCGCGCAAATCTTTCGAGGCGTCCTCGCCGAGCGTCTTCGACAATCCGCTCGCCAGCCGCTTCGACGAGAATGACGCGGTGATGTATTTCGACGATGTGAAGGTGCCCTGGGACCGGGTCTTCGTAGCGGGCGACACCGGGATGATGATGCGCCAGTTCCATGCGACGCCGGCGCATGTCCTGCAAAATTACCAATGCCAAGTGCGGTTGATGGTCAAGATGCGCTTCCTGATGGGGATCGCGCGCAAGACTGCCGAGATCAACGGCACGATCGGCCTCCCGCCGGTCAAGGACACGCTCGGGCAATTGGCGGCCGAAGCGGCGATGGTCGAAGGCATGGTCCAGGGCATGGAAGCGAAGGGCACGATGCGCGGCGCCTATTATGTTCCGGATCCGCATCTGCTCTATGCGGCGCAGGTCCTGACCCAGCAGCTTTATTCGAAGGTGATCAACTCGCTCCGCGACCTCGCCGGCGGGGGGATGATCATGCTGCCCTCGAGCCCCGCCGATTTCGCCAATCCGGAGATCGCGCGGCTGATCGGCAAGACTCAGCAGTCGCCGATCGCGAGCTCGGAAGAACGCGTCAAATTCTTCAAATTGGCATGGGATGCGGTCGGCTCGGAATTCGCCAGCCGCCACGTCCAATATGAGATGTTCTACGCCGGCGCGACCTTCGTCACCAAAGGGCACAGCTTCCGCACCTACGATTGGGCGCGCTCGACCGACATGGTCGACGATCTGCTATCGAGCTATTCGCTGCGCGAGGATGCGCCGGCGCTGGAAGTCGCGGCAGCGCAATAGAGCGCTGCATTGGAACCCCTCCCCGGCAGGGGAGGCTGGACGCGGGCTTCAGCTGCTGCGCAGCCAGCTCATCAGTTCGTGGAACGGGATGAGCTCGTTGAACGAAATTCCGCCGAAGCCGTCGTCGAACCAGCGCACCACGCCTTCGACCGAGCGGAACTTGTCGAGCGTCAGCACGACTGCCTGGCCGGCCTGCAAGCGCTCGTCGGCTTCGATCTTGACGCCGCCCTGCGAGATGTCGCGGACGCTGACCCAGGAAATCCTTGCACCGGTCCTGACCGTTGCCAGCCAGTCGACTTCGACTCTCGGGATGCGGGGCATCCAGCCGTTCTCGAGCAGCGCGGGGTTCGACAGCATTTCCTCGACATCGACCAGTTCGTCGAACGCGATGCCGGCATTGCCGTCGGCGACCCAGATCACGCTTCCGCTGAGGACGTGATGGCTCTTGAGTGCGACGGTCACTTTCTGGCCGACCTCGAGGCTGCAATAGACGTGCGCCATCAGGCCGCCGGCCGAAATGTTGCGGATCAGGCAGAGCTCGGTCTTGGACCCGAGGATCAACGATCCGACGCGCAGGATCTTGAGGTGGCGCGTGTTGTGGCGCCGATCGGGCGGAGAGGGTGCCCGTTCGGAAAAAGAGAAACTGGTCTCTTCGACATGGGTCTGATTCAACATCCTGGTCCCTCGAATCCCCGCTGAAGTCCTCGAACTTCACTCCTTTGCCTTTTAGGAAAGGTGCTTTACCAATCACTTAATGCCCGACCGGTAGGACCACCGTGTTGCCGCCGGTGCGGATCCATATTCACTGCTTTCTTACCCTTTCGCGCTAGTCAGGCGCGATGAACGCAGAATCGAAGATCGCGTCGGACGTGCGCCACGATCCGCGGCCGAGATCGGCGGTCAGCGGCGCCGTGGGCCTCGCCGGCCTCGCCGGTCTGCTCAGCTGGACGATCATCGCGCGCGGCCAGGGAATGGACGGCCCGTTCGCGGCGCTCACCGCCTTGCTCGCTTGCGCGGTGCCGATGGTTCTGTGGTCGCTGATCGTCGATCAGGTGCACCGCAATCCCAGCACCGGTCTGACATGGGGCGCCCCGCTGCGGCCGCTGTCGCAAAGCCTCGACATCAGCATCGCCAAGATTGCCGCTCTGTGGGCGACGTGGGCGGTGATCGGATCATTCTACTGCGTCGCCCGCTGGTATTGGAACGGGCCTTACCTGTTTGCGATGGAGCTGCTCGGCTATGCCGCGGTGCCGCTGCTGGTGCTTTCCATTCCGTATGTGATCTGGATCGACCGGCGGCTCGTCGACCCGCACGATGGCGCCTGGCATTGCGGCCAGCTGATCGTCGGCCGCCGGGCGCTGATCGACCGGAACCTGCTCTACGATTATTTCCGCAGCTGGGCGATCAAGGCCTTTTTCCTCGCCTTCATGCTGTCGATCGTACCCGGCAATTGGGCTTTGGTCATTGCGCCGGACTCCGCCGATGTCACCGCCGACCCGGTGCGGCTCGCGCAGTGGCTGATCGCCGCGATGTTCATGATCGACGTCTGCTTCGCGACCGTCGGCTACATGCTGACCTTGAAGCCGCTCGACGCGCACATCCGTTCGGCGCACCCCTATGCGGCCGGATGGACCGCGGCGCTGATGTGCTATCCGCCTTTTATCCTGATGAACGAGGGCGGCCCGCTCGATTACCATCCGGGCGCCGGAGACTGGGTGCTGTGGCTGACCGGTTGGCCCACCGCGACCGCCTTGCTCGGCCTCGTGCTGGTGTTTCTCACCGGCGTCTATGCCTGGGCGACGATCGCGTTCGGGATCCGCTTCTCGAATCTCACCCATCGCGGCATCCTTACCCACGGTCCTTATGCGTGGACCAAGCATCCGGCCTATGTGTCGAAGAACCTCTTCTGGTGGCTCGCAACCATGCCGTTCCTGGCGACGAGCGGCAGTGTCGTCGACATCGTCCGCAACACCGTTTTGCTCGCCGCGGTGACCGCGATTTATTATTGGCGCGCCAGGACCGAAGAGAAGCATCTCTCCGCCGATTCCTCCTATCGCGATTATGCCGCGTGGATGGAGCGCAACGCGCCGTTGCCGCGCCTGATCAGGAAATTGCGCAGCAAGCGAGTGGCGGCGCCGCTTCCCGCCGAATAGGCGCCGCCGAACCCCCGTTCATGCGATGGCTTTCAGCGCCGGCGGTTCGCGCGTTGATAAGGCACGAACTGGCCGAGGCTTATCGATCCGTTCTCGATATGCGTGCCCTTGTCGACCAGGTGGACGATGTCGACGTTGCAGATCTGCGACACGCTCGGCGTGCTGACCATATAGTCCCAGCCGTCGAGGCTGCTCAGCCCCGCCGTCGGGCGGTTGACGTAGAGCGTGCTGCCGGCATCGTAGACGATCGCCGTATGGTCGATGATCTGGCTCGAACGGACGCGGTGGAAATCGATGCAGCTCACCGGTTTCCCAGGGACGCGGCCGTCAAGCAGGCGTGCGAGCTTGGCTTCGGGGTTCTCGGGCTTGGCGGGTGCGGCGGCGCCGGTGGCAAGCAGCGATGCCGCCGCCAATGCGTGAATCAAGCGCATGGTTGGTCTCCTTTTTTCGAGCGCTTCTATTCGCCACCTGTCGCGACACGGTGATGAACTTGCGCTTAATTGGAAGACAACGAACGAGGCCGGCGGGCGTGCCTAGAAGCTCATCTCGTCGTATACGCGGCTGACGTCCCCTTGCCATTCGCCATGGTAGCGGGCGAGGAGCACTTCGGCGGGCGTGGTCCCGCGCGCGACGATCTCGCGGAGCGGATCGAGATAGCCCGACTCGCTGTCTCCGGACGCATTGAGCCTGCCGCGCGCATTGAGCCCCGCCTCGCTGATCGCGAGAATGCGCTTGCCGAACGCCGTCAGCGTCTCGCCGTCGGGCGTGAGCGCGGCGAGCCCAAGCTTGGGGACTTCGTCGCGCAGCCGTTGGCGCTGTTCGAGCGACCAATGCGCGACCTCGCCCCAGGCGGCATCGAGCGCGGCTTGATCGTAGAGCAGGCCGACCCACAAAGCGGGAAGCGCGCAGATGCGGTTCCATCGCCCGCCGTCGGCCCCACGCATCTCGAGGAAGCTCTTGAGCCGCACCTCGGGAAAGGCGGTCGAAAGATGATCGATCCAGTCGGAGAGGCGCGGCTTCTCTCCGGGCAGCACGGACAATTTGCCGTCGATGAAATCACGAAAGGAGAGGCCGGCGGCGTCGATGTAGCGGCCGTCGCGGAACACGAAATACATTGGCACGTCGAGCGCATAATCGACGTAGCGCTCGTAGCCGAAGCCGTCCTCGAACACGAACGGCAGCATGCCGGTGCGCGCGCCGTCGGTGTCGGACCAGATGTGGCTGCGGTAGGAAAGATAGCCGTTGGGCTTGCCTTCCAGGAACGGCGAGTTCGCGAACAAAGCGGTTGCGAGCGGCTGCAGCGCGAGGCCGACGCGGAACTTGCGGACCATGTCGGCCTCCGACGAATAGTCGAGGTTGACCTGGATCGTGCAGGTGCGCAGCATCATGTCGAGTCCCATCGTGCCGACGCGCGGCATGTGGCGCAGCATGATCGCGTAGCGGCCCTTGGGCATGATCGGCAGCTCGTCGCGCTTCTTGTCCGGCCACATGCCGAGCCCGAGGAAGCCAAGGTCGAGCTTGTCGCCGACCGCCTTCACTTGCCGGAGGTGGCGCGCGGCTTCGGCGCACGTCTCATGAAGATCGGACAAAGGCGCGCCGGAAAGCTCGAATTGACCGGCCGGCTCGAGGCTGATCGCGCCATCCGGTCCCGACAGGGCGATCACGTGGCCGCCTTCGACGACCGGGGACCAGCCATATTCGGTCATCGCCGTCAGCAGGTCGCGGATGCCGCCGGGCTCGTCGTACGACGGGGCGTGATGATCGCTGCGGCGATAGACGAACTTCTCATGCTCGGTGCCGATGCGCCACGCCGGCTTCGGCTTCTCGCCTTTTTGGAACGGCGCGACGAGATCGTCGCGCGTCTCGATCGGTGGATCAGCAGCGGCTGAAGCAGTGCGGGTCGTCATCGATTGCGCTCTAGCGACGTGCAGGCAAGGCCGCCAGTCGGTTTCAGCATGCTACCTAGTTTCAGCATGCTACCTGATCGCATGCCGGTCCCAATCGCCGGCAGCGGCCATCCAGATGCCGATGGCGGCGATCGCGGCGGTGTCGGCGCGCAGGATGCGCGGGCCAAGCGACACCGGGCGCGCCTGCGGCACCGCGCGCACCGCGGCGCGCTCCGCATCGGTGAACCCGCCCTCCGGTCCGATCAGGATCGCGGCGGGGCCCGGGCAGGCGGCGGCCGCCAGCGGTTCGCCTCCCGTTTCGTCGGCGAACAGCAGGTGGCGGTCGGCGGGCCACGAACGCAGCACCGCCTCCAGCCGCGCCGGCTCGTCCAGTTGCGGCAGCGCGGTGCGTTCGCACTGCTCGGCGGCCTCGATCATATGCGCGCGCAGCCGCTCGCTATTGACCCGATCGACGATCGTCCGCGCGGTGACGACCGGCACCAGCCGCGCGACTCCGAGCTCGGCAGCCTTTTCGGCGATCCAGTCGATGCGGCCGCGCTTGATCGGTGCGAATACGAGCCACAGATCGGGCACCGGCTCGCGCTCGCGAAGCTGGCGA
>JAQGLH010000065.1 GCA_028293005.1 Alphaproteobacteria bacterium | reverse complement strand
GGTCCTCGAAGGTCCGCGATCCGGTGGGCGTGGTGTCACCGGTCTGCGCGACCGACGGTGTCGTCGCGGCAACCAGCGAGAGGGCGGTCAGGATCGCCAGATTACGTGAGAACATTCGGTTTTTCCTCATCATCGATCGCCGCGGTTTAAAACGGTCGGAGGCATGTGTCGAGTAGTGGAAGCTTGACTCTTATCCGTTCACGACGGGTTGTCCGCCGCGCGCGACCTGCACCGGCCCGCTCCCCGCCCCGCCTCTCAACGGCATCGAATTCAGGCGAGGTTGGGCGGGGAAGCGGCCGGTGCGGCCTTCCAGCCTAATGCTCGCGCACGTAGGATCCCGGCGCATCCTCGATCGCCTTGAGTTTGCCCATGCCCGGGACGCGCGCACCCTTCGCCGCGACCATCTCGTCCGATTTGCGGTCGATCCAGCCGAGCCAGTCGGGCCACCAGCTCCCCTTGTTCTCGGTCGCGCCGGCGAGGAACTGGTCGAGCGTCTCGACCTTCTCCTCGTTGGTCCAATATTGGTATTTGCCGGCCTCGGGGGGGTTCACCACGCCGGCGACATGGCCGGATCCGGCGAGCACAAAGCGCAGCGGACCCTGGAAATGGCGGGTGATCTTCCACACGCTCGCCGCGGGGGCGATATGGTCCTCGCGCCCGGCCTGGACGTAGGCCGGGGTCTTCACCTTCGCGATGTTGATCGCGGTTCCGTCGACGACGATCGCGCCGGGCTGGACCAATTTGTTGTCGCGGTAGAGATCCTTGAGATAGGCCTGGTGCCACTTGGTCGGAAGATTGGTCGTGTCGCCGTTCCAGAACAGCAGTTCGAACGGCGGATAATCGTCGCCCATCAGATAATTGTTGGTGACGTAATTCCAGATCAGGTCGCGCCCGCGCAACAGGTTGAAGGTCGCGGCCATATAGCGTCCGTCGAGATAGCCGTCGGTCGACAGCTGATCGATCAGCTTGGTCTGCTCCTCGCCGGTGAACAATTTGAGGTCGCCTGCCTCGGAGAAATCGACCTGCGCGGTGAAGAAGGTCGCGCTTGCGACCTTGTCGGCCTCGTCGCGCGCCTCGAGCAGCGCCAGCGTCGTGGCAAGAGTGGTGCCGGCGACGCAATAGCCGATCGCGTGGACGTCCTCGACCTCGAGCAGCTCGCGCACGCTGTCGATCGCATCGATCTGCGCGCCGACATAATCATCGAGAATGGTCTCGGCCATGGTCGCGTCGGCCGATTTCCACGAGACGATGAACACGGTGACGCCGCTGTCGACCGCCCATTTGACGAAGCTCTTCTTCGGGTTGAGGTCGAGAATGTAGAAGCGGTTGATCCACGGCGGGAAGATGATCACCGGCGTCTCGTAAACCTGCTCCGTGGTCGGGCTATATTGGATCAGCTCGTAAAGCGGCGTGCGCTTGACCACCTTGCCGGGCGTGGCGGCGATGTTGCGCCCCACCTCGAACGCGCCCGCTTCGGTGTGGGTGAGCTGCCCTTTCGAGAGGTCGGCGAGCATATGCTCGAGGCCCTTGAGCAGATTGTCGCCGCGGGTCGCGATCGTGCGCTCGATCACCTGAGGATTGGTCAGCGCGAAGTTCGACGGGCTCATCGCGTCGACGAACAGCCGCGTGGCGAAGCGCAGCCGCTCGCGCTGCTCCTCGTCGACGCCCTCGATCGCATCGACGCTGCCGAGCAGCCGGTCCGACACCAGCAGATAGCTCTGGCGGATCATGTCGAACAACGGATTGTCGCGCCACTCGGCGGCCGCGAAGCGCCGATCCTCGTCGGCGCGCGCCTGAAGCTCGCTTTCGCCGCTCTTGAGGCCAAGCGCGCGCTGCCAGATCGACAGGCCCTGGTTCCACAGCTCCGCCTGGGCTTCGGCAAGCTTGGCGGGATCGCCGAACAAGGCGGGCGAGGACCATGCGCCGAACGGAGATGGGCCGAACGGAGATGCGCCGAACGGAGATGCGCCGAACGGAGCCGCGCCGAACGAAGATTGGGCGCCAGGCCCTGCGATCTTCGCCGGCGCCTTCGCCATCTGCAGCGCAACGTGCTCCATCATCAGCTGCTGCGCACGGCCCATCACCCAGGTCCAATGCTGCATATCTTCGAGGCTCGGAATCGGGCTGGGGGGTGGGCTGTCGATCAAATCGGCCATGAGTGTCCTCTTCCCCACCGATGTAGTCTGCGAGCGCGCCGCTTGGAAGACCGCGATATTGTCGGGCGTATTATTGGGCTGAAACTGGCCAAAGATGCCGCTATGGCATCGTCATGAACGACGATTTCTACCGTATCCGCCGCCTGCCTCCCTATGTCTTCGCCGAAGTCAACGCGATGAAGGCGGCTGCGCGCGCACGCGGCGAGGACATCATCGATCTCGGCATGGGCAACCCCGACGGAGCCCCGCCGCAGCATGTCATCGACAAGCTCGCCGAGGTCGCGCGTAGCCCGCGCGCGCACGGTTATTCGGCGTCGAAGGGAATCGTCGGCCTGCGCCGCGCGCAGGCGGCTTATTATTTGCGCCGCTTCGACGTCGATATCGATCCCGACAGCGAAATCGTCGTCACGCTCGGATCGAAGGAAGGGCTGGCCAACCTCGCGCAGGCGATCACCGCGCCGGGAGACGTCGTGCTGGCGCCCAACCCGAGCTATCCGATCCACCAGTTCGGCTTCATCATCGCCGGCGCCGCGATCCGCTCGATTCCGGCCGCGCCGGGGCCGGATTTCTTCACCCGGCTCGAATATGCGATCCGCTACACGGTGCCCAAGCCGACCGTGCTGGTTATCGGCTATCCGAGCAACCCGACCGCTTATGTGGCCGATCTGCCGTTCTACGAGCAGGTCGTCGCGTTCGCGCGCGAGCACAAATTGTGGGTGATCAGCGATCTTGCCTATGCCGAAATCTATTTCGGCGACACGCCCACCCCGTCGATCCTGCTGGTGCCCGACGCGAAGGATGTAGCGATCGAGTTCACCTCGATGTCCAAGACCTATTCGATGGCCGGCTGGCGGATCGGCTTCGCGGTCGGCAACAAATCGCTGATCAACGCGCTGACGCGGGTCAAATCCTACCTCGATTACGGGGCGTTCACGCCGATCCAGGCAGCCGCGGTCGCCGCGCTCAACGGGCCGCAGGATATCGTCGAGGCCAACCGCAAGCTCTACAAGGCACGCCGCGACTGCCTGGTGCAGAGCTTCACCCGCGCCGGTTGGGAAATACCCGCACCCGAGGCGAGCATGTTCGCCTGGGCGCCGATCCCCGAACAATATCGCGCCTTGGGCGCGCTCGAATTTTCGAAGCGCCTGCTCGCGGAGGCACGGGTCGCGGTCAGCCCAGGCGTCGGCTTCGGCGACGAAGGCGAAGGCTATGTCCGGATCGCCTTGGTCGAGAACGAGCAGCGCATCCGCCAGGCGGCGCGCGGGGTGAAGAAGTTCCTCGAGCGCCCCAACCGCTAACGGCAATCTTCCCGGTCGGCGCCTCGGGCCGGTTCAGTCGTCGGGATCAGCCAATGCGGCGGCCGATCTGAGCAGGAACAGCGCCGCGCCGAGCAGGGGAAGTCCCCCGCCGCAATTCTGATTGGGGCCGACGGTGGAGCAGCGCTCGCGGGTCCCGGCGGCGGTGAGCGCGGACGGCGGCTCGCCGATATTCCGTTCACCCGGCACCGGATCGAGCGGCAGCGGCAGCCGTTGGTCGGGGCGCTCGCGCTTGCCGCAGACGACGATCTCATTGCCGGGCGCCCCAGTGCCCGCCACCGCATTGCCGGGTGCCCGCGCGCAATCGCGTGCCTCGGGCGGCTTGAAGGTCAGGCGGTAATTTTCCATCGCCTGCTCGGCCGTCTGCGGAGCCGCCCCGGCGGCGGTGGCCGCAAAAGCGAGCAAAGCCAGCGCTATCATTCTCGACATTGTCATAGGCGTCGCCTAATCGCCTCGAAACACAAGCGAGGATGACAGGAATAATGGTGACTGCAAGCCACACGCTCGATCGGGTGCTCGTGCTGGAGATGGTGAGAGTCACCGAAGCGGCCGCGGTGGCGGCCTCGAAGCTGATCGGGCGGGGCGACGAGCGCGCGGCGGACCAGGCCGCGGTCGAGGCGATGCGCGACGCCCTCAACCAGCTCGAGTTCGACGGCACGATCGTGATCGGCGAAGGCGAGCGCGACGAAGCGCCGATGCTGTTCATCGGCGAGAAGGTCGGCGCGGCGCAGGGCACCGGCCCGCGCATCGACATCGCGCTTGATCCCCTCGAAGGCACCACGATCACCGCCAAGGCCGGCCCCAATGCGATGGCGGTGCTTGCGATCGGCGAGCAGGGCTGCCTGCTCAACGCGCCGGACGTCTATATGGAGAAATTGGCGATCGGGCCGGGCTATCCGCAAGGGACCATCGATCTGACCAAGAGCCCGTCCGACAATGTCCGCTCGGTCGCGGCCGCGAAGGGCGTGCAGCCGTCCGACATCATCGTCTGCGTGCTCGACCGGCCTCGCCACGAGAAGTTGATCGCCGAGCTACGCGAGCTCGGCTGCGGCATCATGCTGATCCCGGACGGCGACGTCGCCGGGGTGATCGCGGTCTCCGATCCCGACACCACGATCGACATCTACATGGGCCAGGGCGGCGCACCCGAGGGCGTGCTCGCGGCGGCGGCGCTGCGCTGCGTCGGCGGCCAGTTCGAGGGCCGATTGATCTTCCGCAACGCCGACGAGCGCGCGCGCGCCGCAAAATGGGGTGTCGAGGACCTCGACCGCATCTACCAGCTCGAGGAGCTCGCCAAAGGCGACGTGATCTTCGCCGCGACCGGCGTCACCGACGGCTCGCTGCTCGAGGGCGTGCGCCGTCGCAAGGGCTGCATCACCACCGAAAGCGTCGTGATGCGCGCGAGCACCGGCACCGTCCTCTGGGTCCGCGGCGAGCACCGCCACGACCCCTCCGTGCGCGGCTGAATTCACCCGTAATCCCGGCGAAAGCCGGGGTCCAGCCGGCCCGAAGGGGACGGCGAGCTCGTTCAGAACGGTCTGGATGCCGGCGTTCGTCGGCAGGCGACTGTGGGCCAGCGCCTTTCCTCTCGCCCCGTCTCATTTCGGCCGCCGCGGGATTCACGCTGCACCTGGAATGCAGTAGGACCGGTCGATGCTGATGTCCCCGAACCACGTCTGCGGCGTTTCGAGCTCGATCCTCGGCCGCGCGTGGCGCTGGCGCGGCTCGGCCGCCGATGTC
>JAQGLH010000062.1 GCA_028293005.1 Alphaproteobacteria bacterium | reverse complement strand
AGCCTCGATCATCGCCCCCTGTTCGAGGCGCTGCAGCGGCTCGGCGCGCCGCCGCCGATCCTCGGCTTCGGCATCTCCAAGCCCGAGCATGTCCGCGCCGCGCTCAAGGCGGGCGCGGCAGGCGTGATCTCGGGCTCGGCTATCGTCAGCCGCATCGCCGCGAATCTCGCCGACCCGGCCGCCGCCGAGTGCGAGATGGCGAGCTTCATCAGAGAGATGAAGGCGGCGACCAAGAAGTAACGGGATTTCCCCGATTCCTCCGCGCGGTTTCCGCCAAGCGGTGGAGACGGACTTTCACCGCACAGGAACGGCCCTTCCGCCATGCTGCGCCTGGTCCCGTCCCCCCGCGAATGCAGGCGAGGAAAAGGGACGGCTGCCCAAGGAACGGCACCCAAGGAACGGCCGGCGTGCCCGGCCGTTGCAGCGCGATGATCGGACAAAGAGGCGCAGAATGGACGAGCCGCGCAAACCTCGGCGACCCAGTGGCGGATCGGCGCTGCTGATGCTGCTCCTGCTGTTGCTGGTCGTCGGTGCGCTTGTCGCCTGGGCGATGGTCCGCAACCCGCCCGACGTGCCGCGCCCCAGCGCGACGGCAGCGCCGGCGACGCTTCCTCCCGGGCAGACGAGCGGACCGACCGCACGATGATCCGAGCGTTCCTGTTCGATGTCGACGGCACATTGGTCGACAGCAACGATCTTCACGCCGCGGCCTGGCGCGAGGCGTTTCTCCACTTCGGTATCGACATCCCGTTCGACCGGGTGCGCAGCCAGATCGGCAAGGGCGGCGACAATCTGATCCCTGCCTTGCTTCCGCCCGAGCTCGTCGCGCGCAAGCAAAAGGAGATCGAGGATTATCGCTCGGCTTTGTTCCGGCGCGACTATCTTCCCAAGGCGAGGCCGTTTCCCGGCGTGCGGCCGTTGTTCGAGCTGATTGTCGGGCGCGGCGCCAGGATCGTGCTCGCGACATCGGCAAAGAAGGCCGAGCTCGATCATCATATCGAATTGCTCGGCTGCGCGGATCTGATTGCGGCGGCGACGTCGAAGGACGATGTCGAGCATTCCAAGCCCGATCCCGATATCGTCGCCGCCGCGCTCGCCAAGGTGGCGCCGATCGGTGCGGCCGAGGCGATGGTGGTCGGCGACACGCCCTATGACGCTCAAGCGGCCGGCAAGCTCGGCATCGCCACGATCGGCTTTCGCTCGGGCGGCTTCCCCGAGCAGCAATTGCGCGCTGCCGGCGTGCGGTGCCTGTTCGACGGGCCGGAGGATATGTGCCGGCGCTATGAGGAGGTGGAGGAGGTTTGCGGGGGCGGCGCGCGGCATGCCGGGGGCTTGCCATAAGCTGCCGGCGACGGGCCGAAGAAGCCCGATCTCGGAGGGGCGGGCCACAGGCTGGTGGAGGGGGGCGCTTTACCCTTCCTCCGTTGGCACTCCGCAACCTTCTCCCGCCGACACCCGTTCTCCCGCCATGACACGCAAAAAAGACGGACCGCGCAAGGTCCCCGCCGCCGCCAGGAACGCCACCGCACTCGAGCAAGCCGATACCAAGGCCACCAGGGCCGTCGCGCCTTATCAGCAGAGCTGGCCGGTGCGTGCGCTCTCGGCCTTCAGCAAATTGGGCGATCAGCCGCCGATGCTGGCGATCTCGTCGGCGGTGCTCGGCGCCGGACTGGTGCGTGGCGACCGGCGGATGACTCGCGCCGGCGCGCGGATGGTCGTCGCGCATGTCATCGCCACCGCCGCCAAGAACTTCATCAAGCACCGCATCGATCGCACGCGACCGCATCTGCTGGTCGACGAAGGGCGCTACAAGATGGAGGCCGGGCGCCATGAGGCGAAGGAGGAGACCAGCTTTCCCTCCGGCCACACCGCCGGCGCGGTCGCGGTCGCCCGAGCGTTCGCACGCGACTATCCCGAGCATCGCGGCGCGGCTTATGCGGCGGCCGGCGTGATCGCGCTCGCGCAGATCCCGCGCTGCACGCATTATCCGTCGGACGTCGCGGCGGGCACGGCGGTCGGGCTGGCCGCCGAGGGGCTAGTGAAGCTCGTCGCCGGGGCGACCGAACGAAAAGACGACCGAACGGCCGCCGCCGAGCACGCCGCACGACAAGCCGTGGCCGAGCCCGGGCTTTAACCCCATCACAAGTGTTTTGCGGCGGCGGCGTGGCGCGAAGCACCGTGCATAATCGACGCGGTTTTAACCAAGCATCAAGGCTCTTTGGCTAGGAGGACATCCCGGCCAGCTCAGTATTGGACGTCGATGTATCACGCCCCTGTTTCTGCGAATTCCGCTCCCGAAGGGGTGCCAGTCGAAATTCGTGAAGACGAAACCGGCCACGAGGTCGGCAACCAGGAATTGCGTGACGAGCATCTGCGCAACGCGCAGGCCGAGGCGCGCGCCTTGTTCGCGCCCTATCTCGCGATCGCCAGCGTCGCGACCACGGTGCTGGTCGCCTGGTCGCTGTTCGGCCGCATCAACCTCGCCTTGCTCGGCGGCTGGCTGCTCGTCGTCGGCGGCGCCAATTGGCTTGGCTGGCGCCGTGCGATCAACGCGGCTTTCCAGGCCCACCGCACCCCGGTGCCTTTCTCGCGGCTGCGTTCGATCGCCGAGGCGATCCTGCTCGCCGGCGCCTGGGCATCGGTTCCGACCTACGCCTTCGCCACCCAGGCCAACGACGTCCAGATCGTGATCGGCGGCGCGATGGCCGCGATGATCATCGCCGGGATCGCGCTGGCGGCAGTCCCCGCCGCCGCGATCGCGTGGATCGTCACGATCACCGGCGCTTTGTGCGCGGGCTATATGGCCGGGATGAGCGCGCTCGAGCCCAAGCTCGGCTTCACGATCATCGCGGTGGCAAGCGTCGCGATCGCCGGCGTCAACGGCGTCAGCCGGTGGATCTATGCTCAGCTCCGGTCGATGTCGAGCGTGCGCTCGCATGCCGAATCGGTGCGGCTGCTGCTCAAGGAATATGAGCATCGCGGCGTCGGCTGGCTGAGGCAGGTCGATGCCGAGAATCGCGTCGTCTATATCTCGTCGCGGATGACCTCCCTGCTCGGCCGCTCCGCCAGTCAGTAGATCGGCCATTCGCTGCCGGCGACGCTGGGCGGCAATTCCATCCTCGGCCGCACCTTGCTCGCCCGCCAGCCCTTCGCCAATCTCGAAATGGAGCTGAAGAC
>JAQGLH010000046.1 GCA_028293005.1 Alphaproteobacteria bacterium | reverse complement strand
CGCGCGGCTGCACGCGGAGGCCGACGCGATCGGCTACCCGGTGCTGATCAAGGCGGTCGCGGGGGGAGGCGGCAAGGGCATGCGGAGGGTCAACGCCTCGGCCGAGTTCGACGAACTGCTCGCCTCGTGCCGGCGCGAGGCGGCAGCCTCGTTCGGGGACGACAGCGTGCTGATCGAGAAATATCTCGACCGTCCGCGCCATATCGAGGTGCAGGTGTTCGGCGACAGCCACGGCAATGTCGTCCATCTGTTCGAGCGCGATTGCTCGCTCCAGCGCCGCCACCAGAAGGTGATCGAGGAAGCGCCGGCGCCGGGCATGGACGAGGCGACCCGCGCCGCGATCTGCGACACAGCGGTTCGCGCCGCGCGCGCGGTCGATTATGTCGGCGCCGGCACGGTCGAGTTCATCGCCGACGCTTCGGCCGGCCTTCGCGCGGACCGCATCTGGTTCATGGAAATGAACACCCGGCTTCAGGTCGAGCATCCGGTCACCGAGGAAATCACCGGCGAGGATCTCGTCGAATGGCAGCTTCGCGTCGCATCGGGCGAGCCGCTGCCCAAAAGCCAGGACCAGCTTGCGATCACCGGCTGGGCGATCGAGGCGAGGCTTTATGCCGAGGATCCGGCGCACGGATTCCTGCCTTCGACCGGCCGGCTCGACCATTTCGTGCTCGGCAGCGGCGTCCGCGTCGACAGCGGCGTCGAGGAGGGCGGGCGGATCAGCCCTTATTACGACCCGATGATCGCCAAGCTGATCGCCCGGGGTTCGTCGCGCGCTGAAGCGCTGGGGCGGCTGATCCCGGCGCTCGAGGATGCCGAAATCTGGCCGGTCAAGACCAATGCCGGCTTCCTCGCGCGCGCCGCCGCCGATCCCGATTTCGCAGCGGGGGAGATCGACACCGGCTTCATCCCGGCACGCCTCGACCGGCTGGTGCCGGATCCGTACCCGTCCGACGCCGTCTGGAACCTCGCCGCGGCGGCGATGCTGGCGTCCGATTTCGGCGGTGCATCGGATACGCCCTGGATCGCGCTCGAGGGGCTGCGGGTCAACGGGGCGAAGGAAGTCAGTGTCACTTTATCCCATGGCGGCGAGACCCGCACGATCGATCTGACGCGCGAAGATGTGTTCGAGGGCGCGGCGACGACGCACGGCGCGGACTTGGTGGTGTTCACGGATGGCCAAGCCTTCGCCTTCACGCTCGGAGGAGCGTCGCGCGATGCCGCCGGCGGATCGAGCGACGGCAGTCTCGTCTCGCCGATGCCTGGCCGGGTGATCGCGGTCGAGGTGCGCGAGGGCGACGCGGTGACCAAGGGGCAGAAACTGGTCACGCTCGAAGCGATGAAGATGGAGCATAGCCTTGTCGCCCCGTTCGATGGCATTGTCATCGAGCTTCGCGCCGCCGATGGCGCGCAGGTCAGCGAGGGAGCGCTGCTGGTGCGGATCGAAAAGACATGAGCGGGCGCTATTTCGAGGAATGGACGATCGGCGACCGCCTTCGCCACCAGCCGCACCGCACCGTCACCGAAACCGACAATCTGCTGATCTCGGCGCTCACCCACAATCCGCAGCCCTTGCACCTCGATGCCGAATATGCCGCCGGCACCGAATTCGGCCAGATCGTCGTCAACGGCACCTTCACTTTCGCGCTGATGGTGGGCCTGTCCGTCGGCGACACGACGCTCGGGACGCTGGTCGCGAACCTTGGCTACGACAAGGTGCGGATGCCGCAGCCGGTGTTCATCGGCGACACGCTTCGTGCCGAAAGCGAGGTGATCGCGCTCAGGGACAGCAATTCACGTCCGCACGCCGGCATCGTCACCTTCGGGCATAGCCTGTTCAACCAGCGCGGCGTGGTGGTTTGCACCTGCGAGCGGACCGCGCTGATGCAGAGGCGGCCGCGGTGAGGCTGCGTTCGCTGCTGTTCGTGCCCGGCGATCGTCCGGAGCGGATGGAAAAGGCGCTCGCCGCGGGCGCAGACGCGGTCATCCTCGACCTCGAGGATTCGGTCGTGCCTGCGAACAAACCCGAGGCGCGGCGGATGGTCGCCGAGTTCCTGCTCGCGCACCAGACGTCGGCATTGTGGGTTCGCATCAATCCGCTGGGCGGCCCCGAGGCGGACAAGGATCTTGCCGCGATTCTCGCCGGACGTCCCGATGGGATACTGCTTCCCAAGGCCGAGGGCGGCGCCTCGGTGACCGAGCTCGCGCATCGCCTCACCGAGCGCGGCAACGTCGGCGCGATGATCCTGCCGATCGCGACTGAGACTCCGGCGGCGATCTTCTCGCTCGGCACCTATGCGGGGGCGAAGCGTCTCGCCGGCCTCACCTGGGGCGCCGAGGACCTGCCCGCGGCCGTCGGTTCGGCCAGCGCGCGCGAGGAGGATGGGCGCTATACGCCGCCCTACGAGCTTGCCCGCTCGCTGACCCTGTTCGGCGCCGCGGCGGCGGGGGTCGCCCCGATCGAGACCGTGTATCCCGATTTCCGCTCGCTCGACGGGCTCGCCGCTTATTGCGCGCGCGCGCGTCGCGACGGCTTTACCGGCATGCTCGCGATTCACCCGACGCAGGTGCCGGTCAT
>JAQGLH010000030.1 GCA_028293005.1 Alphaproteobacteria bacterium | reverse complement strand
CATCTCCTCCTGGCTGGCCCAGCCGAAGCAGGCGATATGTTCGTCGGCGACCATCGGATCGCCGAGCGCATCGTCCTTGTAATAATATTCGATGATCGTGCGGGGGAGCTGGGTCCCCTCCTCGATCCCAAGCCGCTTGGAGATCGACCCGGCGGCGACGTTGCGGACGACCACTTCGAGCGGAATGATCTCGACCTGGCGGATCAGCTGCTCGCGCATGTTCAGCCGGCGGATGAAGTGCGTCGGAATGCCGATATGGCCGAGCAAGGTGAAGATATGCTCGGAGATGCGGTTGTTGAGCACGCCCTTGCCGGAGATCGTCCCTTTCTTCTGCGCGTTGAACGCGGTCGCATCATCCTTGAAATATTGGATGAGCGTGCCCGGCTCCGGACCCTCGTAGAGGATCTTGGCCTTGCCTTCGTAGATTTGGCGGCGGCGGGACATCGGCGTGGATCCCAAAAAAATGCGGAAAACCGCGGACAAGAAAGACAAAGGCCCCGGGTGACGCGTGGGAATTACGCGCGCCGAGGCTCTGCCGCCGCCTATAGGGGAGAAGCAGCAGCGGTGCAATCGATTGACCCGGATCGCGGACGGGAAATGCGCCACACGGGCGCGCAGGCGCGGGAGGATGCGCCGCCGTCCTCTGATCGACGTCGATGCCTTCCGCGGCGTTCTGGCGCAGCGGGCCTGCGCCGGCTTTGCCGGCCCGGCTTTTCCCGATCATCAGCCTCGAGGGCTTGTGATTGGCCGCTCTATTCCGGGCGTAAGCGCAACCAGGCCAAGATCGGGCCTTCCGCGACTGCCTGCTCGCGCAAGTCGCGCTCGAAGCGCGCGAGGTCTGGCCGAAACCTGCATATCGCCGCCTGAATGCCGACACCGACTTGCGCTGCGCCGCCAAGCACAAGCGGCTCGCTTCGCACCGGGCGCCTTGCTATCTCCCGGTCATGGCCGATCCTGAAACGTACGATAAAATCGTCGACGCATCGTTCGACGATGCGCTGTCGCAACGCTATCTCGTCTACGCACTCTCGACGATCACGGCGCGCTCGCTTCCCGACGTCCGGGACGGGCTGAAGCCAGTCCACCGCCGGCTGCTGTGGGCGATGCGGCTGCTGCGGCTCGATCCAGGCTCCGGCTACAAGAAATGCGCGCGCGTGGTCGGCGACACGATCGGCAAATATCATCCGCACGGGGATCAATCGGTCTACGATGCGATGGTTCGCCTCGCGCAGAGCTTCTCGCTACGCTACCCGCTGGTCGACGGGCAGGGCAATTTCGGCAACATCGACGGCGATAATGCCGCCGCCTACCGTTACACCGAGGCCCGGCTGACGCCCGCGGCGATCGAGCTGATGGCCGGGCTGGATGAAGGCAGCGTCGACTATCGTCCGACCTATAACGGCGAGGAGGAAGAGCCCGAGGTGTTCCCGGGCCTGTTCCCCAATCTGCTTGCCAACGGCGCGACCGGGATTGCGGTCGGCATGGCCACGTCGATCCCGCCGCACAATGTGGCGGAGATCATCGATGCAGCGACGCACCTGATCGACAATCCCAAGGCCGAGCCGTCCGCGCTGATGGACTTCGTCGCAGGACCCGACTTTCCGACCGGCGGGGTGATCGTCGACAGCGCCAGCGCGATCGCCGCTGCTTATGCCAGCGGGCGCGGCGCATTCCGCGTGCGCGCCAAATGGGAGGTCGAGGATCAGGGCCGCGGCACCTGGAACGCGATCATCACCGAAATCCCCTTCCAGGTGCCGAAATCGAAGCTGATCGAGCAGATCGCGGCCCTGATCGCGGACAAGAAATTGCCGATCCTCGCCGACATTCGCGATGAATCCGACGAGGCGATCAGGATCGTGATCGAGCCGCGCAGCCGTTCGGTCGATGCGCAGATGCTGATGGACAGCCTGTTCCGGCTGACCGACCTCGAGACGCGCGTGTCGCTCAACCTCAACGTGCTCGACGCGAACCGCACGCCGCGCGTGATGAGCCTCAAGGAAGCGCTCAGCGCCTGGCTCGATTTTCAGATCGAGGTGCTGGTCAAGCGTTCGAAGTACCGTGTCGCCAAGATCGACGACCGGCTCGAGCTGCTCGAAGGCTATCTCATCGCCTATCTCAACCTCGACCGCGTGATCCAGATCATCCGCGAGGAGGACGAGCCCAAGCCGCTGATGATCGCCGAGTTCGCCCTCACCGACCGCCAGGCCGAGGCGATCCTCAACATGCGGCTGCGCTCGCTGCGCCGGCTCGAGGAAATGGAGATAAGGAAGGAGCGCGGCAAGCTCGAGAAAGAGCGCGAAGAACTCGCCAAGCTGATCGAATCGCCGGCGCGGCAACGCAGCCGGCTGAAGAAGGATCTGGCGGCACTCCGCGATCGCTACGGCCCGGCGACGGCGCTCGGCCGGCGCCGCACCTTGATCGAGGAGACCGGCCCCGCGCGCGAGATCCCGCTCGAGGCGATGATCGAGCGCGAGCCGATCACCGTGATCATGTCGAAGCGCGGCTGGATCCGGGCGTTGCGCGGCCATGTCGACCTCGCCCAGCCCGAGACGATGAAGTTCAAAGAGGGTGATGGGCCCGCCTTCGCCTTCCACGCCCAGACCACCGACAAGCTCCTGCTCGCAGCGCCCAACGGCCGCTTCTACACGCTCGCGGCGGACCGGCTGCCGGGCGGGCGAGGCTTCGGCGAGCCGGTGCGATTGATGGTCGACATCGAAGGGGAGGGCAATATCGTCGCGCTGATGCCGGCAGTGCCCGGCGCGAAGCTGCTGCTCGCCTCGTCGGACGGGCGGGGCTTCGTCAGCCCCGCCAGCGCAGCGATCGCCGAGACTCGCAAGGGCAAGCAGATCGTCAACCTGCGCGCCGGCGCCACGCTCGCGCTGGTCCGGCCGATCGGCGGCCAGGACGATTATGTCGCGGCGATCGGCGACAACCGCAAGATGGTGGTCTTCCCGTTGAGCGAGCTCCCCGAGCTTGGCCGCGGCCAGGGCGTGGCGCTGCAGCGGTATCGCGATGGCGGCCTTGCCGACGCCAAGACCCTCCGCTTCAGCGATGGGCTCAGCTGGGAGATGGGGGGAGCCGGCGGACGCACGCGCACCGAAATCGACCTCAATCCGTGGCGCGCCGCGCGGGGAGCGGCCGGGCGGATGCCGCCGGTGGGGTTCCCCCGCGACAACAAGTTCTAGGTCATGCCGAGCAAGGCGTTCCAGCCGCTGACCGCGGACGCGTCCTTCGATTAGTGGCCGGCGATTATTGGCCCGCGACTATGGGCCCCTGCGACTATAGACCCCGCGATTATTGGCTGGCGCGCAACAGCTGATCGACGTGGCGGCGCGCGAGCCGCTCGATGCTCTCGCGATCCTGGCGAAAGCCGCTGCGCACCCATTCATGCTCGATCGCGCGCAGCGCCCGCGACACCAGCGGCCCGGGTTTCAGCCCCATAGCGATCAATTCACTCCCACCGACCGGCAGACGCGGCTTCTCCCAGCCAGCAAGGCGCGCGAGGCCATCGCCGAGCGCGTCGTCCGCGGCGCGCAGCAGCAGCCGGTCGATCGCTTCGGTGCCACCGATCTCGTAAGCGAGCACCTGCGGGTCGGCCTCCGGAAGCGCGGGGTCCGCAGCCGCGGCGAGCCTTTTGCCATCCTTCTTCGACAGCTTGAGGCGATTGGCGACAGCGACGGCGAGCATCGGATCGGGAGGCAGGAGTGCTGCCAGACGGCGAATCGCATCGGCCGGGACGCGATGGAGCCCTTCCCTCGCGGTGAGCACGGCGAGACGCTGCACACCGTCGCCGCCGATCTCGGGCAGCACCGGCCGGAGGATCGCATGTTCGACCATCAGCGCGAGTGTCTGCGCCGGGTCCGGCAGCCCGAGGAGCTTGAGCAGCTCGTCGGCGATGCGCTCGCGCGACAATGCCATCAGATCGTTCGCGCGGAAGCTGCACGCCGCGAGCGCGGCGGCGTCCGGATCGTCGTTGCCGAAGCGGGCGTGGAAGCGGAAGAAGCGCAGGATACGGAGATGATCCTCGGCGATGCGCCGCAGCGGATCGCCGATGAAGCGCACGCGCCCCGCCTCGAGATCGTCGAGGCCGCTGAAGTAATCGAACACGGCGCCGCTCGTCGGGTCGGCGAAAAGCGCATTGATCGTGAAGTCGCGTCTGGCCGCGTCGTCGCGCCATTCCTCGGTGAATGCGACGGTCGCGTGGCGGCCGTCGGTCGCGACGTCACGGCGCAGCGTCGTCACCTCGACCAAGCCCTCGCGCAGCACTGCCGTCACGGTGCCATGGGCCAAGCCGGTCGGGATGGCCTTGATCCGGGCGCGGCCGAGCCGTTCGATCACTTCCTCGGGCTGCAGCCGAGTGGCGAGATCGACGTCGCTGACACTCATCCCGAGCAAAGTGTCGCGCACGCAGCCGCCGACATAACGGGTCTCGCCCTGCTCGGCCCCAAGCGTCGAGAGCAGCCGCTTCAGTCCGTCTTTTTGCTGCCAGCGCGCGTCTGGAAGTTTGCTCGGAAGCTTCATGGCACGAACGCCAGCCGCCGGCTGAGATTGACGATCATGCCTGCCGTCGCCCCCCAGATGCGGCGGTCCTCCCATTCTATCTCATAATAGAAATGCTCCTGCCCGTTGCGCTCGATGGTGCGCATCCGCTGATGCTGCGGCTCGAGCAGATGGCGAAGCGGCACCTCGAAGATCGCGGCCACCTCGTCGGGCTGCGCCGTGAGCGGCAGATCCGGCGGAACGATACCGACTACCGGAGTCACCTCGTAGCCGGTGATGGTGCGATAGCGGTCGGCGGTGCCGATGACGTCGACCTGCCCACGCGGCAGGCCGATCTCCTCCTCGGCTTCGCGCAACGCGGCGGCGATCACATTCTCGTCGTCGGGATCGACGCGTCCGCCGGGAAAGGCCACCTGGCCGGGATGACGCCGGATCGTATCGGTCCGCAGGGTCAGGATCACGGTCGGTTCCGGCCGGTCGACGATCGCGACCAGCACCGCCGCGGGGGTGGTCGGACCGGTTTCGAGCAAGGCGCGGGAATCGGCCTCGATCAGCTTCACCGATTGCGCCAGGCTTTGGTCCAGTGCGCGGCGCAGCCGCTCGGACAGACTCATGATTCGGGCTCGAGCGCAAAGAATGCGCCGTCGCTCCACAGGCCCGCCGGTTCGCCGCCGTCGGCAAGCGCCAGCGCCGCGAGCTCGTAATAGACGGGGCGCGCGATCAGCGCGTCGAGCGCATTGCGGACCTCGATCGAGGGACGCGGGCCAAGCGCGCCTTCGCCGACCCGGATCGCATGATCTGGCCCCGCGACGACGAGTTCTCCGGTGTTGAGTCGAAAGGCGAGCCGGCGGCCGCGTCCTTCGCCCTCGCTCTTCATCTCGACGGCGAGGAATGGCGCGTCCTCGACGTCGATGTCCAGCTTCTCGGCGGGAGTCACCAGCACGTAGCCACCGTCCGCTTCGCGGCGCAGGATGGTCGAGAACAGCCGCACCAGGGCAGGGCGCCGGATCGGGCTTCCTTCATGATACCACGTTCCGTCGCGGGCGATGCGCATCGCGCTGTGGCCGCAATGCTCGGGGTTCCAGCTTTCCACCGGCGGGAGCTTGCTGTCCTCGGCGAGGCGCGCGATCTCCGCCAGGCTGAGGCCGGAAAGATCGGCAAGAGGGGGGGCCGTGGGCATGGGCACGGAATTAGGCCATTGCGTGGGCGGCGCAAGGCCCAGCCACGATCGTCCGGCCTCCGCCGGCCTTGGCCGTCCACCACCAGTGCGGCGGAGCTTGCCGCCTGATCGAGCACGACCTATCGGTGTCGGACGATGGCGAATGAGCATGAGGGGCCGCGTACCGCGATCGTCACCGGCGGCGCAAAGAGGATCGGCTCGGCGCTCTGCCGTGCGCTGGCCGAGGACGGCTGGCATCTGCTGATTCACTGCGGCGCTTCGCAGCCGGAAGCCGCCGCGCTCGCAGCCGAGCTCGGCAACGGCAAGATGGTGACGGCCGACCTGGCGGATCCGGAAGCCGCGACCACGATCATTGGCGCACTCGACGGGCTTCCGCCGGCGCGACTGCTCGTCAACAATGCGGCGCGCTTCAACTACGACCTGGCGGACAATTTCACGGCAGCGCAGTGGGACGAACATCAGGCGGTGAACGTCCGCGCGCCCGCCTTGCTCTCGCAGGCGTTTGCGAAAGCGATCGGCGCGGAGGCCGCGGGCCAGCGCGGCCTGATCGTCAACCTGCTCGACGCCAAGCTGCTCCAGCCCAACCCCGATTTCTTCAGCTACACCATGTCCAAGATGGCGCTTGCCGGCTTGACCGAGCTTCTCGCGCGCGCCTACGGGCCGCGGCGGATCAGGGTGTGCGGCATCGCGCCGGCGGTGACGTTGCGCTCAGGCGCGCAGAGTGCCGAGAATTTCGACGCGGTGCACGGCCTCAATCCGATCGGATGCGGCGTGACGACGGAGGATATCGTCGAGGCGCTCCGGTTCATCATCCGGTCGCCGACGCTGACCGGACAGATCATCACTCTCGACGGCGGCCAGCGTTTCCTCGGCCTTTCGCGCGACGTGCAGTTCCTGGAGCAACAATGATGACCTTTGTCGCCAAGCTCGATGGCCTGGTTCCCGAAAGCCTCGCCCCCAAGACGCGCAAGATCGTGCTGGAGGATTATTGCATCAACGTCGACATCGGCTTCCACGAATTCGAGGTCGGTCAGCCGCAGCGGCTGTTCGTCACCGTCGAGGTGTGGATCGACGAAGCATCGTTCGCGGCCGAGGACGAGCCTTCGGCGGCGTGGAATTACGATTTCCTGCGGCGCGAGATCGCCGAGCTCACCACGAACCGCCGCTTCAACCTGCAGGAGATGCTGGTCCGCGAGATTTACGAGCTGGTCGCGGCGCGGCGCGGGGTCACGGCGCTGCGCGTCTCGACCCGCAAGCCCGACGTCTATCCCGATTGCGCCGGCGTAGGGGTCGATCTGGCGTCTTTCTGATGCCTCAGCTCCACTAGACTCCCGGGACGGGATGGCGGTGGGAGAGTGGGCCAGTGCGGTCTTCCACCACAGACTAGCAAACCGCGTCCTAGCGAACCCGCGTCCGCACGCAGGGCCCCAGCCGATCGAGCACCAGCCGATAATCTGCCCGAATGGCGTCCGCGCTCACGGCGTCAGCGTCCCCGAAGCTCAACGCCGGCAAGACGCGCGGCAGGCCGCACGCGAGGCGATACCATAAGAGGGTGTCGGGAGCGGGCGCCGCCGCCGCCTCGTCGACGATCTCGCCGAGCGCCACCGCCCAACGCGGCTGCTCGCCGGGGCGACGCAGGATGTTGAGCGAGATCGGTCGACCATCGGCCGCGAGCAGGAATAGCTGCGTCTCGCTTTCACCGGGAAGCGATCCCACCACGTGGAATGCTTTGCCGATGCCAATGATTCGCGGTGGAGCATCGGCGGCGCTGGCTTCCTTGAGTATCGTACGAATACGGTCCGCAAGCGCCGGCGTCCACGCGAGCTGAGCGTCGCGCGCGACGAGCTGGAGCTCGCCCGGCCGCCCGGCCACCGGCGCGGCGAGGATCAGGAGCTCAGCTTTTTTGCGCAGCTTGGGGGTCTTGCCGCCCGCGTCGCGGGGAAGGTCGGCGAGATAGCGAATCGATGCCGGCACATCTTGGCCGCCGCGGATCAACGACACGACGTCCGCCTCGACGTAAAAACGCGCCCTGCCGGGCGGTGCCCCCGAATCTTTATCTTTTAATTCAATGGCTTGTGTTACCCGGACGTGAGCCGCGACGGGCGCCGCGACGGCGAGATCGGCAATGTCCGCATAAGTGAGTTCGGAGCCCGCCGGGATGAGCGGTGATTCGGCGTGGGATGAGAGCGGCAGCAACAGCGCGGCCAACACTATCCCAAGTTTAGACAATTTCATCGATGCTCCGGCGTTGAGGGGGCGGCCATTAACTCTTCATTTCTCTTGAGCTTAGCGGTATTAACCACGTATGTCTGTGCTTGGGCGAGGCCGAACGGATTCGGATCGGGAAGGATTGCGTCGTCAATTCTGTCGCGATAGAGACGTCTCCCGATCAATGATATACTGAGACATGATCGACCCGTAATGGACGCACTGCGCGGTCGGTTCCGCTGATTGCCTTAGAAATAAGAGAGGAAGTCGCTGTTCAATGGCATATGCTGATCAAAGGATGAGCTCGAACAGAATTATGGCGATCATTATCGTCGCCATTCTGCATGCCATTCTCGGCTACGCATTCGTTTCCGGTTTGGCGTTCAACGTGATCAAGAAGGCGGCCGAAGATCTCAAGACCTTCGACGTGAGCGAGGAGCCGCCGCCCCCCGAGGAGAAGCCGCCGCCCCCGAAGCAGGTCGAGACTCCGCCGCCCGTGGTGGCTCCGCCGCCGATGGTCAGGATCTCCGCCCCGCCGCCGCCAGTCTTCATCGCGCCGCCGCCTCCGGCGCCTGTGCTTCACGTGCAGGCCCCCACGCCGCCGCCGCCGCCGCCGCCTCCGAAGATCGAACCCGCGCGGGCGAAAGCCAATCTCGCTTCCTATGTCTCGGACGATGACTATCCGGCTTCGGCGATCCGAGCGGAAGAACAAGGCACGACCGGCTTCACGCTGGAGGTCGGGCCGAACGGCCGAGTGGTCAACTGCACCGTCACGGTATCAAGCGGCTCGACCTCACTCGATACGACGACATGCAGGGTCATGAGGAGCCGCGCCCGCTTCGCCCCAGCCACCGACAGCAGCGGCAAGCCGACTGGCGACCACGTCAGCGGCCGCATCAGGTGGGTTCTTCCGGCGGACTGACGTTTAGTCTCGAAACAGGCATTTATTTTTCGGATATGAGAGGAAAGTTTACATCATGACGACCCCCGCAGCCGCAGCAACAGAAAATCCCTATGGCCTTATGGCAGCCCTCGAGCAGGGCGGCGTTCTGGCCTGGTCCGTGTTCCTCATCCTGGTGGTGATGTCCGCCGCATCCTGGTACATCCTGTTCACCAAATTGTTCGAACAGCAGAAGATCTTCAACCAGGGGCGACGAGCCCGAACGACCTTCTGGCAGTCTGCCAACCTTCGCGAAGGTGCCAGCAAGCTCGACAAGAACAGTGCTTATCGCCAGCTCGTCGATGACGGCATCCTCGCCCAGGAACAGCACACCAAGCTGACCGACCCGATCGATCAGCACGATTGGATGCTGGGCTCGCTGGCCCGCAGCCAGGGCGCGATCGCATCGCGGCTGAGCGGCGGCCTAGCGCTGCTCGCCACCGTCGGCTCGACCTCGCCGTTCGTCGGCCTGTTCGGCACCGTCGTCGGCATCATTCGCGCACTGGTCAAGATCGGCGCCTCCGGCCAGGCGTCGATCGACGTCGTCGCTGGCCCGGTCGGTGAAGCGCTGATCATGACGGCGCTCGGTCTCGCCGTGGCCGTCCCGGCGGTCATGGGCTACAACTGGCTGATGCGCCGCAACAAGGCCGTGCTCGAGGAGCTCGCCCGCTTCTCCAACGACCTGCACGGCTACATGATGTCGGGCGGATCGGTGAAGCCGCTCGGCACCGCCGGCGGCGCGGCAGCAGCCGCCCGTCCCGGTTCCGCGAGCCCCGGTGCCGCGAGCCCCGGCGGCACCACCGCCAGCGGTACCGCGGCCGGCATGACCAACCCTGGTCCGAAGAAGATCTAAGTCGGCAAGGGGGATCGCTCGATGCGGTCCCCCACGCTGCCCGGGTGGAAGCTTGCCCGACAACGAATTAGGATAGGAATCATTCTATGGCCATGAGTGTCGGCCCGGCAGACGAAGGCGAAGAGACACCGATGTCGGACATCAACACGACGCCTCTCGTGGACGTCATGTTGGTTCTCCTGATCATCTTCCTGATCACCGTCCCGGTCGTGATCCAGGCCGTCGAGGTCAGGCTGCCCAAGGTGCAGTTCGAGGTGACGCAGACCAAGCCCGAAAACGTCTTGCTCTCCGTCCGCGCGAACAGCAGGGGCGAATGCGAGGTCTATTGGCAGCTGAAGCGGGTCAATTCCGACCAGCTGCTCGACATGGCGGTCAAGAAGCTCGAGGCTGAGATCAAGCGCCAGGGCGGCGCGCAGAACGTCACCCAGGAAACGATGCCCGAGGCGCATATCCGCGGCGACATCGATACGCCTTATCGCTGCATCGGCGGTGCGATCTTCACTATGCAACGCGCGGGCTTCGCACGCGTCGGCTTCATTTCCGAGCCGCCGCCGGGCACGGTCGTGCAGCGTCTTTGAACGTAATCCAGGAGTAAGTTTAAATGGCAATGAGCACCGGTGGCGTGGCTGAAGGCGAGCCGATGCTGGACATCAACACGACGCCGCTGATCGACGTCATGCTGGTGCTCCTCATCATGCTGATCATCACCATTCCGATCCAAACGCACGCGGTGAAGCTCGATCTTCCTGTCGACCAGCAGGACCAGCCGAAGCCGCCGGTCGACCCGGTCAAAAACAAGGTGGTGATCAGCAAGTCGGGCCATGTCTATTGGAACGACGAACCGATCAATCTGGTCAGGCTGCGTCAGTATCTCGACATCACCACGACGATGAGCCCAGTTCCGGAGCTCCACCTCCAGCCGGAGCCGGACGCCCGCTACGAGCTCGTTGACGAGGTCCTCGCCGTGACCAAGCGCGCCAACATGACCAAGATGGGGTTCGTCGGCAACGAGGCCTATTCGCAGTTCTGATCGGCGCCTGACCGGACAGAGAAGAAAGGGCGGCCGCGGGCCGCCCTTTTTTTGTTCTCCGATCCGGCGCCACCCGCAATGGCCGCAATGGCCGCAATGGCCGCAATGGCCGCAATGTCCGCAGTGGCCGTGCGCGGTGCAGCGTCCCGCGACGCTCCAGACGAGATTGGTCGCGCTCCACCATGGTCTTTCAGCCGCACTATCATGACGACCGGCGACGGTCCTTTGCTTGCACATCGCCCAATCGGCGATTGAAGCTGTGGGGCAGGCCCCGCCGCTGACGACCAGGGTCCGTACTCGATAAGGTCTGGCTGTTAGGTTTTTGTCAGACGCGGCACCTCGCTCCACACGATTAGTAAGCCATACGGATAACTATTATTGACAGCCCCTGGGCGCGCCTATATAGTTAGCCGTATGGATAACTTATCATCGAGTCTCGACGTTGTGTTCGGCGCTCTTGCGGACCCAACCAGGAGAGCGGTCCTTGAGCGTCTAGGCAAGGGCGACGCCTCGATCGGGGAACTCGCCCAACCATTCGACATGGCGCTGCCTAGTCTGATGAAGCACGTCCGGGTGCTCGAGGCCGTCGGCCTCGTTGAATCTGAGAAGAGTGGGCGCGTTCGCACCTGCCGGTTGAAGCCGGCGGCCATGACCGATGCCGCACGTTGGCTGGCCGAGCAGAGTGCGGTTTGGGAGGCGCGCCTGGATCGGCTCGAGGACTATGTGAAGACAATTGAGAAGAAGTCCCGGAAGCGAAGGTTGAAATGATTGAGTGCCGCAAACGGGGGACGCCCGCGCTGCGGCCACGATCTCCGGGAGTTCGAAAGCGTCATTGACACCATTGTCACATGCCATCCCAATCAAAGGATTTGATCATGACCTCGTCCACCAACGCTGCGCTCTCGCAATGGGCGCTCGATCGCGAAATCGTCCTCTCGCGGGTAATCGATGCGCGGCGCGACCTTGTGTTTTCTGCCTGGGCCGACCCCAAACACCTGCCGAGCTGGTTCGGCCCTGCCGGTTTTAAAATCGAGACCAAGGAGATCGACATCAGCGCCGGCGGTCTGTGGCGCTTCGACATGATCGCACCTGATGGCCAGCGCTTCACCAACCGGATGATATTCCGCCGTATCGAACGACCGGCTCTGATCGAGTTCGATCACGGAACCGACAGCGATGACGATCAGGGGCGGTTCCGGACGACTATCACTTTCGACGAACAGGGCGATGGCAAGACCGTGATTACATTGCGTCAGTTGCATCCAACCAAGGCAAAGCGCGACGCGGGCATCGGCTTTGGTGCAGTCGAATACGGTTACCAGACGCTCGAAAAACTCGCGCGCCACGTCGAAGCAATGCGTGATTAATCGGTCTGCTGCCGGATCGCCACCGGCGGCGGCGGCCATCTCGGCGATGATATGGCAAATTCGCCGAGAACTTCCTCTCCGGCGTCCTCATCGCAGCCCGCGGCAGCTACCGGGCTAAATGAGTCCGGACCCTAGGCCGCTGACGGACGGCGGCGAGGAAGCGGGATGGCGGGGGCTCAGGCGGCGATGCCTTCGAACTGGAGGCGCGCAAGCCGAGCGTAGAGGCCGCCGCTGCTGTTGAGGCTCTCGTGAGTGCCTTCCTCGACGATCTTGCCGTGGTCGAGCACGACAATGCGGTCGGCCGCCCTGACCGTCGCCAGCCGGTGCGCGATGACGATCGTCGTGCGGCCCTCCATCAGCCGCTCGAGCGAGCTTTGCACCAGCCGCTCCGATTCCGCGTCGAGCGCCGAGGTCGCCTCGTCGAGCAGCAGCAACGGCGCGTCGCGAAGCAGCGCACGCCCGATCGCGATGCGCTGGCGTTGGCCGCCGGACAGGCGTGCCCCGCCTTCGCCGAGGAAGGTGTCGAGGCCGTCGGGAAGGCGGCGGAGGAACTCGGCGGCGTTGGCTGCTTCGGCAGCCTGCCACAGCGCCTCGTCATCCGCCTCCCAGCGGCCGTAGCGCAAGTTGTCGCGGGCGCTCGCGGCAAAGATGATCGTTTCCTGCGGCACCATCGCGATGCGGGCGCGGATCTCCTTGGGATCGGCGGCTCTGAGGTCAATTCCATCGAGCTCAACCTTGCCCTCGTCCGGGTCGTAGAAACGTTGCGCCAATTGGAACAACGTCGTCTTGCCCGCGCCGGATGGGCCGACCAAAGCAAGCCGCTCGCCCTGGCGCACGGCGAGGCTGAACTCGTCGAGCGCCTTCACATCCTTGCGGGTCGGATAGCGGAAGGTGATCCGATCGAAGCGGATCGTACCCTGCGGCGGAATGGGCAGCGTGATGGGATGCGCCGGCGCCTTGATCCGCGGTTCCTGCGAGAGCAGTTCGGCGAGCCGCCCGGCGGCGCCGGCGCCGCGCAGCAGCTCGCCATATACTTCGGTCAGCGCGCCGAACGCCCCTGCGACGATGCCGCCGGTGACGACGAAAGCAGCGACAGTCCCTCCGCTCAGCTTGCCGGCGGCGACGTCCAACGCCGCCTGCCACATCACCAATGTGATCGAGCCGAACATCAGACCAATCACCGAGGCAGTCATGATCGCCCGGAGCAAGACACGTCTGCGCGCGGTACCGAAAGCTGTTTCGACCGCGTGCCCGAAACGCGCGCTCTCACGCCGCTCCTGACCGAACGCCTGGACGATCTTCATCGCGCCCAAGGTCTCGGCGATCATCGCGCCGATGTCGGCAATGCGATCCTGGCTCTTGCGCGACGCGTCGTGCACCTTGCGCCCCATCAGCACGATCGGCAGGACCACGACCGGAATACCGACCAGCAATCCTGCGGTGAGCAGGGGCGCAAGCGTGAATAGATAGATGATCCCGCCGATGCCCATCACCAGATTGCGCAGCGCCACCGAAACGGTCGTGCCGACGACGATCTCGACGACCGAGGTGTCGGATGTCAACCGCGATGCGATCTCGGACGGGCGGTTCTCTTCAAAGAAGGCCGGCTCGAGCGTGAGCAAATTGCTCTGGACGCCGGTCCTGAGGTCCGCGACCACCCGCTCGCCCAGCCATGAGACGAAATAATAACGGACGGCGCTCGCGAGCGCGAGGATCAGGACGACGCCAAGCAGATAGTAGAAATGTGTGCTGATGTCGCCGCCGTGGGCGGCGAAGCCTTTGTCGATGACTTGGCGCAGGCCGGCGGGAATAGCGAGCGTGGCCGCGGCGGCGGTAACGAGCGCAACCGCAGCGGCGGCAATGCGGAACGGGTAGCGGATCGCGTGCCGCCACACCATTGTGAGGTTGCCCAAATTCTTGCTGGGCGTTTCGGCGCTGATGTCACTCATGGTCGCGCCCTAAATGCTTTTCGAGCTGCATGGAATCGGCTGCAACTGGGAATCGTTGGTCATCGTGGAGCGCTTTCCCGTCGCAACGCCGGCGATATCGAGCAGGCCATGCCCCCGGCATAGCGCGCACCGCGCGCGCCTGCTCGATCACCGTGCGAAACCCTAGCAGCGAGTGATGCGCGGCTCAATGGCGCGGGCTTTCTGCCTGGTCAGGAAACAGCTGGCTTATCAGCCGGCGTTGACGTTATTGCACTGCAGCACCATCTGGAGGTCCGATGCTCTACGACGCATATGAAATGCAGCGCTCGCTGCTGGCAGGCGCAAGCGCGCTCGCCAATATCGGCGCAGGCTGGATGCAAAACCCAGCCAATCCCTGCGCCTCCAGAGGCATGGGGACCATCGTCGCGTCCGCGCTCGACGTGTTCGCGCACGCTGCGGCGCCACGCGGCAAACCCGATTTCGGCATCGAGACCGCCATCGTCGACGGCAAGCAAGTCGCGGTCCGCGAAGAAGTCGTGCTGCGCAAGCCGTTCGGCGATCTCAAGCATTTTGTCCGGGAGGGCGTCGAAGAATCGCCGCGGCTCTTGATCGTCGCGCCGATGTCGGGTCATTATGCGACGTTGCTTCGCGGCACCGTCGAGCGGATGCTGCCCAACCACGACGTGTTCATCACCGATTGGGCCGACGCCAAGGCCGTGCCGATGTCGGCGGGGCGCTTCGATCTCGACGATTATATCGATTACCTGATCGCCTTCCTCGACCATATCGGACCCGGCGCGCACATGCTTGCGGTCTGCCAGCCCTCCGTGCCGAGCTACGCCGCCGCGGCATTGATGTCGGAAGACGGCCATCCGGCGCGGCCGCGCACCCTGACGATGATGGGCGGCCCGATCGACACGCGCGAGGCGCCGACCGCGGTCAACACCGTTGCGATCGAGCGGCCGCACGCCTGGTTCCAGCGCAACGTGATCGCCACCATCCCCTACGGCTATCCCGGCGCAGGCCGGGCGGTCTATCCGGGCTTCCTGCAGCTTGCCGGCTTCATGACGATGAACCTGGGCAGCCATCTCACCAGCCACTGGGAGATGTTCAAGCATCTCGTCGCGGGCGACGGCGAGAGCGCCGATTCGACCAAGCGCTTCTACGACGAATATCGCTCGGTCTGCGACATGACCGCCGAATTCTACCTGCAGACGATCGACGTCGTGTTCCAGCGCCACTCATTGCCGAAGGGCGAGCTGATGCACCGCAACCGCCGCGTCGATCCGGCCGCGATCAAGGATATCGCCTTGCTTGCGATCGAAGGCGAGCGCGACGATATTTCAGGCATGGGACAGACCAAGGCGGCGCTGACCATCTCCACCGGCCTCGACGAACGCCTCAAACATTATCATCTCGCACGCGGCGTCGGCCATTACGGCATCTTCAACGGCAGCAAATGGCGGGATACGATCGCTCCGGTGGTCGAACAGTGGATCGCCGCGCACGACGGCTAATCCGACGCCGGCGGTGCAAGCCGGCAGTCAATTGTAATTCGACGCGAGAAGCCGGTAGAGCAATGCCGCGGCGAGCAGCCAGAGGCAGACCACGATCAGCGCGCCGATCCACGAGCGGGGGTTTTGCGATGCCCGTTCCGCCTCGGCGCGGTATTCGTCGTATAGTCCAGGCGGCAGCATCTTGGTGAAGAGCCATATGCCGAGCGGTATCAGCAATGCATCGTCGAGCAGGCCGAGGCCGGGAATGAAATCGGGAATGAGATCGAGCGGCGACAGCGCGTAAGCGGTGATGAACAGCCCGAAGGCACGTGCATACCAAGGCGTCCGACGATCTCGGGCCGCGAGCCAGGCGGCGTGCACATCGATGCGCAACTTATGGATCAGCGACCGATTTTTGTTTCCCGCGCGCACCTCGCCTCTCCTTGTCGGCGGCCATCCATGGCATGCCTCGTCGTGCGGGCAAAGGACCATGCCCGCGGGCACGTTTGCGCGAGCGAAGCAGCGACTTCCTGTTCCGAGTTCCGCCTCCGGTTAGTCGAATGCCTGGAGCGCGGTATTTGCCAAGCAGGATCAGCTCGAAGTCCGCCGCCCCTTGCCATCGAGGTCGCCAAAGAATGCGGAACTAGGAAACAGTGCGCGGTTGGGACTTGTTCTCGTTCGCGGACGCCGCGTCGTTATCTTCGAGATCCTCGGTCGCGATCAGCTTCACGTCCGGATAGGGCATGACCAACGTGCCGTCCGGCGCGGCGGTGAAGCTGGTCTGCGACGGGTAGGCGAGTTGGATGTTCGCCTCGTTGAACGCCTTCAGGATCGCGATGCAGATCGCGCTGCGCGTGACGAAGACGATATTATAGTCGGTGTCGTGGACGTCGAACACCAGTTCGAAGTCGAGCGTCGAAGCGCCGAAGCCGATCATTCCGCAGCGCACCATCTCGGTCTTTTCATGCGCCTCGATGATGCCGCGCAGCATCTCGGGCAGCTTGGCGCAGACCTCGGGGGGAGTCTGGGAGATCAACCCGAGCGTCAGGACCATGCGGCGGCGCTCGAGGTTGGCGAAATTGTGAAGCTGCTTGTTGAGCAGATTCGCGTTCGAGATGATGATCTGCTCGCCGGTCAACGCACGAACCCGGGTCGTCTTGAGACCGATGCGTTCGACAGTGCCGTTGATGTCCTCGAACCGGATGGTGTCGCCCCGGCGGAACGGCTTGTCGAAGATGATCGAAAGCGCGGCGAACAGGTCCGAGAAAATGCCTTGCGCCGCCAGGCCGATCGCGATGCCGCCGATGCCGAGCCCGGCAACGAGGCCAGTGACGTTGACGCCGAGATTGTCGAGGATGAGGATGATCGCGATCGCGAACAGGGC
>JAQGLH010000317.1 GCA_028293005.1 Alphaproteobacteria bacterium | reverse complement strand
GATCGGCGTCACGTCACGGATCGACGTGATCTGGAAGCCTACCGCCTGGAGCGCGCGCAGCGCCGAGTCACGGCCCGAGCCCGGACCTGTGACCTCGACCTCCAGCGTGCGGACGCCATGTTCGGCGGCCTTCTTGCCAGCATCCTCGGCGGCGACCTGGGCGGCATAGGGAGTCGACTTGCGGCTGCCCTTGAAGCCCATCATGCCGGCCGAGGACCAGGCGATTGCATTGCCTTGCGCATCGGTGATGGTGATCATCGTGTTGTTGAAGCTGGCGTTCACGTGCGCGACGCCGGCTGTGATATTCTTTCTCTCGCGCCTGCGGATACGCTGCGGTTCACGTGCCATTGCTGAATTCCTGACTTCTACGTTTGCAAACGCCGGGGCTGGCAGCGCCAACGCCTCCGGCGGAAAAGTAAGCTCCCCCGGAGCTTACTTCTTCTTCCCGGCGATCGGCTTGGCCTTGCCCTTGCGCGTGCGCGCATTGGTGTGGGTGCGCTGGCCGCGGACCGGCAGTCCCTTGCGATGGCGCAGGCCGCGATAGCAGGCGAGGTCCATCAGGCGCTTGATGTTCATCGCCACCTCGCGGCGGAGATCGCCTTCGACGGAATGGCCGGCATCGATCGCCTCACGGATCTGAAGCACTTCCTGATCGGTTAGATCCTGGACGCGGCGCTCGGGCGCGATATTCAGCTGTGTGGTGATTTGCTTGGCTTTGGTTCGGCCAATGCCGTGGATGTAAGTGAGCGCGATTTCGACGCGCTTGTTGGTCGGGATATTGACACCCGCGATACGTGCCATGCGTTCTTTTCTCCTGCTCCACAGGAGGGCTGGCTCCCCCCCATCTCAGCGCTTAATGAACCCGTCCAAATAGCAATGCCGACGCACGCACGAATGCGCCGCCGGAGCCGGAAGAACGGGATGGCTGCGAGGTAAGACCGCGCTGCAGCAATGTCAAGCGAGCGGGCACCCCGAAATCGGCTTTGGCGGCCATGCGCCCCCAAGCCTGGAGGACCGCCCGGCGAGCACGATGGTTGATCACCCGAATTTTTGCCGCAACCTGGGGAATTCACGCCGCCAACGAGCGATCGGATGTGGCAGCGATTCGGCGCGGCAGGGACATCGCTAGCGCCGCACGGAACAGAGCTCCGGACAATCTCGCGACGGTTTGCCGCCTCAGCGCGTGCCGCTCGCTGCGCCGTCGAGGATCGCTTCGATCGCCGCCGTCACCTCCGCCATCGGCGCCATGCCATTGACCGAGCGAACCATTCCCTTGCTCTTGTAATAAGGCAGGATCGGCAGAGTCTTGACGTGATATTCGGCGAGCCGAGTGCGGACGGTGTCGGCATTGTCGTCGGCGCGGCGCTTGAACTCGTGCGATCCGCAGACGTCGCAGGTCCCCTCGACCTTGGGCAGCTTGAACCGATCGTGATAGCCCTCGCCGCAGCTCGCGCAGGAGAACCGGCCGGTGATCCGCTCGACCAGCGCATCCTCGTCGACGATCATCTCGATGACGTGGTCGAGCTTGACCCCCATCTTCTCGAGCAGATTGTCGAGCGCCTGCGCCTGCGCCGCGGTGCGCGGATAGCCATCGAGGATAAAGCCGCGGCGGACGTCGTCCTCGGCAAGCCGATCGGCCAGGAAGCCGTTGACGATCTCGTCGGAGACGATGTCGCCGGCGTCCATCACAGCTTTCGCACGAAGGCCGATCGGAGTCTTTGCGGCGACCGCCGCCCGGAGCATGTCGCCCGTCGAGAGCTGGACCATTCCCCGTTCGGCTTCGATCCTGCTCGCCTGCGTCCCCTTACCCGCTCCCGGCGGACCCAGCAGGATGATGTTCACCTCGTTCTCCCGCCCTTGAGCTTGGCTCGTTTGATCAGATCGCCATATTGATGCGCGATGAGATGGCTTTGAATCTGGGTCACCGTGTCCATCGTCACGTTGACCACGATCAGCAGGCTCGTGCCCCCGAGATAGAAGGGGATGTTCGCTTGGGAGAAGAGGAATTCGGGCAACAGGCAGATCAAGGTCAGATAGGCAGCGCCCACGACCGTGATGCGGGTCAGCACGTAATCGAGATATTCCTCGGTGCGCTTGCCGGGCCGGATTCCGGGGATGAAGCCGCCGTAGCGCTTCAGGTTGTCCGCCGTTTCCTCGGGATTGAACACCACCGCGGTGTAGAAGAAGCAGAAGAAGATGATGCCCGCCGCGTAGAGCGCCATGTAGAGCGGCGCGCCGTGCTGGAGCAACGTCGTGACGGTGATCAAGATGTCGCCGCCGGTGCTCTCGCCCTGGACGCGGTTGCCTGCGAATTGCGCGATCGTCAGCGGCATCAGCAGCAGCGACGAGGCGAAGATCGGCGGGATCACGTTGGCGGTGTTGATCTTGAGCGGGAGGTGCGACCGGTCCGCCTGGATCTGGCCGCGCGCGGTCTGCCGCTTGGGATATTGGATCAGCACGCGGCGCTGCGCACGCTCCATGAAGCAGATGAACGCGATCACGCCGATGGCCAGCGCGATCACCGCCATGATCAGCAGCGGCGAAAGCGTGCCGGTGCGGCCGCCTTCGAAAACCTTGCCGAGCGCCCTTGGGAGCTGCGCGACGATGCCGGCCATGATGATCAGCGACACGCCGTTGCCGATGCCGCGGCTGGTGATCTGCTCGCCGAGCCACATCAGGAACATCGTTCCGCCGACCAGGCTGACGACCGTGGTGATGCGAAACAAAAGGCCGGGATCGATCACCGCCGAGCCGCTGCTGGCGTGGCCCCAGCCCTCGAGGCCGACCGCGATGAAATAACCCTGCACGGCGCACAGCAGGACGGTGCCGTAACGCGTATATTGGTTGAGCTTCTTGCGTCCGCTCTCACCCTCTTTCTTGAGCGCGGCGAGCGTCGGTGACATCGAGCTCGCGAGCTGAATGACGATCGAGGCGGTGATGTAGGGCATCACGCCGAGCGCGATCAGGCTCATCCGCTCGAGGCTGCCGCCCGAGAAGGCATTGAAGAAATCGAGCACAGTGCCCTGCGTCGTCTCGAACAGCGCATTGAGCGCACGCGGGTCGATGCCCGGAAGCGGAATGAAGCTCAGCAGACGGAACACGATCAGCGCACCGAGCGTGAACCAGAGGCGCTTCTTAAGATCGGTCGCCTTGGAAAAGCTCGCCAGGCTGATGTTTGCGGCCATTTGTTCGGCGGCGGATGCCATGATCAGTCGACCCCGGAAAAGACATGAGCGGCGGACGAGATTTCGTCCGCCGATGAGCACCCGTCAAAGCCGCGCTTCGATGGGGCCCTCGTCATATAATGATCGGCAGCGGAATGTCAGCCTTGAACCGCAACCGGATCAGGCCGTAGCGGCGCGCTTCTTCGCGCTGCCCTTTTTGGCAGCCGCTTTCTCGGCCGCCGGGACGACCTCGATCACCTCGATCGATCCGCCTGCCGCTTCGACTGCCTGGCGAGCGCCGGCAGAAGTGCCGGCGACGCGGAACGACAGCTTCGCCGTGATCGCGCCCTTGCCGAGCAGGCGAACGCCGTCCTTGCCGCCGCGCGCCAGGCCGGCGGCCTTGAGCGCGGCATGATCGATCGTGCCTTCAGCGGCCAGCTTGCCGCTGTCGATCACCTTCTGGATCGCGCCGAGATTGACCTCGGCATAATCCTTGCCGAACGGATTGTTGAAGCCGCGCTTCGGCAACCTCATGTGGAGCGGCATCTGGCCGCCCTCGAAGCCGAAGACCGAGACGCCCGAGCGGCTCTTCTGGCCCTTCTGGCCGCGGCCTGCGGTCTTGCCGAGGCCGGAGCCGATGCCGCGGCCGACGCGGACGCGTCCCTTGCGGGCGCCGGGATTGTCACGAAGATCGTTGAGCTTCATTGTCTGCACTCGCTTTCGCTTTTGTCGCGCTAGGATCAATCGCCTGCGGCGGCTGATCCGCAGCCCTCGCCAAGGCGAGGGCCCATTTCCTGCACCCCCTCGTGGAAAGGAGAGGGCTTGTCGCGGATTACTCCGCGACGCTCACCATATGCTGCACCTTGCGGATCATGCCGCGAACCTCAGGCGTGTCCTGCAGCTCGACGGTCTTGTGCATCTTGTTCAGGCCCAGGCCGATCAGCGTACTGCGCTGATCGGACGTGCGCCGGATCGGCGATCCCGTCTGGGTGACTTTGATCGTCGCCATTTCTTACTCCGTCACTGCTTCGGCTTCGGCCGCCGCTTCGGCGCTGCCGAGCCCGGCGCGCCGCGCCATCAGATCGGCGATCTTCTTGCCGCGGCGCTGCGCCACCGATTTGGGGCTGGTCTGGTCCGACAGCGCCTCGAAGGTCGCCCGGATCATATTGTAGGGGTTCGAGGTGCCGACCGACTTGGTCACCACATCGGCAACGCCAAGGCTCTCGAATACCGCGCGCATTGGACCGCCGGCGATGATGCCGGTGCCCTGCGGCGCCGAGCGGACGTAGACACGCCCCGCACCGAAGTGGCCCATGCCGTCATGATGCAGCGTGCGGCCCTCGCGCAGCGGCACGCGGATCATCGCCTTCTTGGCTGCCGCTGTCGCCTTGGAGATCGCCTCGGGAACTTCGCGCGCCTTGCCGTGGCCGAACCCGGCCCGGCCCTTGCCGTCACCGTCCACGACCAGCGCGGCAAAGCCGAAGCGCTTGCCGCCCTTAACCGTCTTCGAGACGCGGTTGATGTGAACGAGCTTCTCGATCCGCTCTTCGCCGCCATCTGCGCTGCCGGGGCCGCCACGGCCGCGATTGTCGCGACGACCACGGTTGTCACGGCCGCCACGGTTCTGA
>JAQGLH010000011.1 GCA_028293005.1 Alphaproteobacteria bacterium | reverse complement strand
TCGATCACCGTCTCGCCGTCCTGCGGCGCGCGGAGGCGGATGACGTATGGCGCGCCGGCGGGCGCCTCGTCGGGCGAGCAGTCGCGCCAGCGGCTGCGAACGCGCAGCGGACGCCGTTCGGCCTCGGCCGCGGCACGCATGTCGATCAACTCCTCAGCGCTCAGATAGCAGCGGTAGGCGTGGCCCGACTCGACCAGGGCATGCGCGACTTCGGCATGGCGCGCGGCGAACTCGGACTGGAAATAGGTGTCCTCGTCCCAATCGAGGCCGAGCCAGCGCATGCCGTCGAGGATCGCCTCGATCGCTGGCTGGGTCGAGCGGACCCGGTCGGTATCCTCGATGCGCAGCAGGAATTTGCCGCCTGTGTGCCGCGCGTAGAGCCAGTTGAACAAGGCCGTGCGGGCGCCGCCGATGTGCAGAAAACCCGTCGGCGATGGCGCGAAGCGAGTGACGACCGCCTGGGTTTCGCTGGTTGCGCTCACGCGCGCTTTCTCCAAGGATGGGGTCCGATGCGGACCGATGACGCGAGCGCCCCTAGCATAGCAGATGGGCCGCGACAAACGGCCTGGGAAGCCGGGTTCGTAAGCATCGTTGCGTCTTTGAACGCACGGATTGAGGCGTTGTTCGAGGCTGAGCGCGATCAGCTTGCTCTGTGGCTTCCGATCGGGCTCGGTGTCGGCATCGCCGCGTGGTTCACCTTGCCTGACAAAGGTTCATGGATCGCCTTTCTCCTGATTGCGAGTGGGCTGGCGCTCGCGCCGCGGGCGATGACGCCGGGCACGCGCTGGGCGCGCGCCTTGTCGCTGTTCTGGCTTGCAGCGGCGTTCGGCTGCGGGCTGGTCTGGATCAAGGCGGAGCGCGCAGCGGCGCCGGTGCTTGCGCACCCGAGGATGGCTCAGTTCAGCGCGATGCTCGAGCAAGTCCAGCCGGTGCCGGCCCGCGAGTTGACGCGGCTGGTCGTCGCGCCGATCCGCGCGCCGGAGCTTCCGGCGCGGCTCCGCATCAACGTCGATCAGGACAAGGTGATCGCCGGCCTGGCGCCCGGCGCAACGCTCCGGCTCCGCGCCTGGCTGATGCCCCCGGCACCGATGGCGGTTCCCGGTGCCTATGATTTTTCGCGGGCCGCCTGGTTCAACGGGATCGGCGGCAGCGGGCGGGCGCTCGATATCGCGCTGGAGAGCGAGGCGCCCAGCCAGGGATGGGGCGCAATGCTCGCGGATATGCGGCAGCGACTGTCGGCGCATATCCGCGATCGGCTCGCGGGCGGCGCGGGCGGCATCGCCGCTGCGCTCGCAACCGGCGATCAGGGCGGTGTGCCGGAGAGCGATGCGGATGCGATGCGGCAAAGCGGGCTCGCGCATTTGCTGTCGGTGAGCGGCCTTCATCTGACTGCGGTGGTTGGGGCGGTGATGCTGCTGACCCTCGCGCTGCTTGCGCTGAGCCCCGCGCTGGCACTGCGCTGGCCGCTGGTCCTGATCGCGGCCGGCGCGGCAGCGCTTGCCGGCATCGCTTATACCCTGCTCACCGGCGCGGAGGTGCCCACCGTCCGCTCGTGCGTCGCCGCGTTGCTCGTCCTGGTCGGCATTGCCTTCGGGCGGGAGGCGCTGACATTGCGGCTGGTCGCGACCGGAGCGTTGATCGTGCTGCTGCTCTGGCCCGAAGCGCTGGTCGGGCCCAGCTTCCAGCTCAGCTTCGCCGCGATCACCGCGATCGTCGCGTTGCACGAGCATCCGCGCCTCCACGCCCTGTTCGCACGTCGCGACGAGCCGCTGCCGGCGAGGCTCGGGCGCGCGCTCCTGGCGCTGGCGCTGACCGGCCTCGCGGTCGAGCTCGCCTTGACTCCGATCGCACTCTACCATTTCCACAAAGCCGGGCTTTACGGCGCGCTTGCGAATATGATCGCGATCCCACTCACCACCTTTGTGGTCATGCCGCTTGAGGCTGCGGCGCTGCTGCTCGATTTGGGCGGGTTGGGCGCTCCCTTGTGGTGGGCGACCGGTGCGGCGCTGCACGGCTTGCTCGCGCTCGCGCATGCGACGGCATCCGTTCCTGGTGCGGTGGCGACGCTGCCGACGATGCCCGTCGCTGCGTTCGCGCTGATGATCGGGGGTGGGGTTTGGCTGCTGTTGTGGCGCACCCCGTGGCGGCGCTGGGGCGTCGTCCCGCTTGCCGCAGGTGCGCTGTGGACGCTCGCCACGCCGGGCCCGGACCTGATCGTCACCGGCGACGGCCGTCATCTTGCGCTCCGCACGGACGACGGCGGCTTTGCGATCCTGCGGTCCCGAGCCGGTGATTATGTGCGCGATCTGCTCGGTGAAAGTTCGGGATCGCAAGGCGAACTTGGCGCGCTCGAGGAATGGCGCGGCGCCCGCTGCAACAAGGACTTCTGCAGCGCCGACATGATCAGGGGCGGGCGCCGCTGGACGATTCTTGCGACCCGCAGTCCTTATCTGGTGCCGTACGAGGCGCTGAGCCGCGCCTGTGCCCATGCCGATATCATAGTGAGCGACCGCCGGCTTCCGTCGGGCTGCGCGCCACGCTGGCTGAAGGCCGACCGCGCCTTTCTCGAGCGAACCGGCGGGATTGCGGTGAGACTGGGCCGCGAACCTCGGGTGAGAACCGTCGCAGACCTCGTCGGGCGGCATCCCTGGGCGCAGACGCGGGGATCGTAGCAAGGCCCATCGCTTTGACTGTAAGCCCCAGCGCTTCGACTGTAAGCCCCGGCGCTTCGACTGTAGTCGGAGCTGTCGAGGCAAGAAAATTACTGTCGATGCCGTGAAAACCCAGGGTTTTGCGAAGGTTGCCCGGCAATCCCGGATTCAGCATTGTGGGTTATTGTCTCTCGGTGAGCGGGATCGACGACATGACCGACAAGCATGAATTGCCTCCCGGCCCGGCTGGAGAGCCCGGCCTCCGGGAAAGGGCTTTGCCCGCGCGGCAGCGAAGACTGTCAGTGAATACGATCGTCACGCTCTACACCGGCTCGGGCGGCGTCGAGGCGAATCTTTGCGACGTTTCCGAAAACGGAATCAAGATCGAAAGCGACACGCCGATTACGCAGGGGCCGGTGAAAGTGAAGATGATCGGATTTCCGATCTTTTCCGGGGATGTCCGTTGGCATGGTGGGCGCCGTTTCGGGATCCGGTTCGATAATCCGATTCCCGAGGATTTTCTGATCGAGTGGATGAAAGTCCACGGCCGCGGCTGAGCCGAGGATTTCCGCCGCTCGATCTCTCCTCAATCCATCTTCACGGCAGCAAGCTCGTTGCCGCTCGGATCGACGAAATGGAAGCGGCGCCCGCCGGGGAAGGCGAAGATCGGCCGCACGATCGTGCCGCCCGCCGTGCGCACCGCATCGAGCGCCGCGTCGAGGTCGGCGACGTCGATCACCGCCAGCGGCGCCTTGCTTGCCTCCACAGTGTCCGCCTGCAGCCCGATGTCGGTGTCGCCGGTGGTCGTGGCCGCATAGCTCGGCCCGAATTCGGCAAGCGTCCAGCCAAAGGCCTGTTCGTAGAAGCGCCGTGCGACGGCGATGTCGCTCGTCGGGAGCTCGACATAGTTAAGTCGTGCCATCACTTGCGGCCTGAATCCCTAATGGTCGGCTTCAATAGCGGCGGAGCAGCCCGGACAGCCGTCCCTGGATCTGCACCTGCTCGGGCCGGTAGCGCTGCGGCGAATAATTGCGGTTGGCGGGATCGAGGCGGATCATCGTGCCTTCGCGACGGAAGGTCTTGAGGGTCGCCTCCTCATTGTTGACCAGCGCCACCACGATCTCGCCGTCGCGGGCGACATCGGTCTTGCGGATCAGCGCGAAATCGCCGTCGAGAATGCCTTCATCGACCATCGAATCGCCCGCCACCTCGAGCGCATAATGCTCGCCCGGGCCAAGCAAGGCGGCGGGAACGGCGAGGCTGTCGGTGCCTTGCAGCGCCTCGATCGGCGTGCCGGCCGCGATCCGGCCATGAAGCGGCAGCTCGACGATATCATTGGCGACGAGGCGGGGGGTCGAGGGAGGGGCGCTGGCCGGGCGCAACGGAACGACGTTGTCGCCGGTTGCCGGGCTGTTGCCGGTCTTGTCCGGCATGCGCAGCACTTCGAGCGCGCGCGCGCGATTGGGGAGCCGCCGGATGAAGCCACGCTCCTCGAGCGCGGAGATCAGCCGGTGGACGCCCGATTTCGATTTGAGCTCGAGCGCGTCCTTCATCTCCTCGAACGACGGTGAAACACCCTCGGTGGTGAGGTGATCGTGGATGTAGCAAAGAAGCTCATGTTGCTTGCGCGTCAGCATAAACGGCTCCCGTCTGGAACGAATGCAGAACGTGTAGGCAACGTTACGAATGCTGTCAAGCGATGGCGTCGGGCGCGGCACTCGTGCCGCCGTCTTGCCGCGAAGCCGTG
>JAQGLH010000401.1 GCA_028293005.1 Alphaproteobacteria bacterium | reverse complement strand
TAGAACTACCGGATGGGCTTCGTCGAACGACTCCTCCGCAATCACGGCGATCGCCTACACCTCTACCCCAAGTCCGAAGGCAAAAGGCTCGATCTGGCGGCGATCCTCGCCGAAGCCCCCGCCGAGGCTGAAATCTATGCCTGCGGGCCGGACCGCCTGCTCGCGGAGCTGACCGAGCGGCTCCGCGACCGGCCGGAGCGGCTCCACGTCGAATATTTCGGAACGTCGGCCGAGCAAGCGCGCGACAGTGTCCCGTTCGACGTCGATCTGACCGACACCGGCATCTCGCTCCATGTTCCCGCCGACCGCAGCCTCCTCGACGTGCTGCGTGGCGCCGGGATCGACGTCCAGAGCGATTGCGAGGAAGGCCTGTGCGGCACCTGCATGGTCGACGTGGTCGAGGGCGAGATCGACCATCGCGACAAGGTCCTCGCAACGAGCGAGCGCAACGCGAACAGCCGCATGACCGCCTGCTGCTCGCGCGCGCTGAACGGCCGTCTGAAGATCGCGCTCTGAGCCGCGCACCCGGCCGCGACGAGAGCGTTGCGCCTGGTCCGCCAGCGCGATAGCGCATCTTCTCCCCGGGACGTCGAGCTCCCTGCCGGAAAGGAACGAACGTGACCGCCGCAGAACTGACCAGCGCGCAAATGGAGCAGATCATCCGCGCCTATTTCGACGCCTGCAATTCGGGCGATGTCGAGCGGATCGCGCGCTACTTCACCCCCGATGCGGTGCATTATTTTCCGTCGGGCATGTACCAGGGGCCATTCCGCGGCGCCGAGACGATCGCGCGCAAATGGAGCGAGGCTGTGGCCGCACTCGGCTCTTGCTGGACCGTCGACCAGATCATCTGCGATCCGCCGACGCGGCGCGCGGTGATCGAATGGACCCACTTCAAGCGCAAGCAGCGCGTCATTCTGCGCGGCGACGAATGGTATATCTTCGCTCCGGATGGCCGCATCGAAGAAATCCGCGCTTATTATGCCTCGGCGCAGGATCCGAATTTGCAGACCGTCGAGCTCGGCAGCTTCGATTATGTCGGCCGCGGTTATCCGGCGGAAGCACCGTAGAGCTGCCGAGGCGACCACTTCCAAGAAGCCCCGCACCAGCGAAATCGCCGGCATCCAATGCTTATGGACAGTCGAGCGACGCGCCCGCCGATAGCCTCGCTTATCGCGAAGACCGCGCGACGCCAGTCGTTGCGGCGGCCGTGTCGCCCTGCTGCGCGGCAGGCGGCGCGAGGGCGCCCGTCACGCCGAGCGGAGCCGGCTTGGCGGCGGCGCTTTCGCCGGTGAGCGCCCAGCGGACACTGTCCGGCACGTCGGCCTTGGCCAGCTCCTCCTTCGCGGTCGCCGCAGACTGGTCGCGCAATGGCTCGTAGCGGCGAGTCACCGCGCGGCCGGTAGTGTCCGCCGGAGTGAGCTCGATCGCGGTCTGCATCGCCGCGAGCTCGAGCGGATCGGCCACGCCCTCGGCCATATGCGGGAAGACCAGGGCCAGCTTCTGCATCCGCGCCACCTCCGGCTCAAGACCGGTGGCGCGATAACGGAACGCCGGCGGCCGGCCCCATCCACCTTCCCAGCGGTAGAAGATGTGCGTGCCGACGAGCGCGAGCTTGGTGAGGCTCGAGCTCCAATACGGCACGACCCAATTGGTGTGGTAATGGGTCGCGTAGCCGACTGGCTTGTAGATCTTGCCAGCGAGCGCTTCCTCGGCGACCTTGCGGGCACGAGCCCAGCCTTCCTCGGACGGAAGCCGCGCCATAGAACCGTCGCAGGTGAAGGTAAATTGGCAGCCGCTGGTACGCTCCCAGCCCTGGAAGACGACGCCGCAGACCGTCTTGGGAAAAGCCGGGTGACGAACGCGATTGAGCACGACCTGAGCGACCGCGCGCTGCCCTTCTACGGGCTCGATCGCGGCCTCGTAATAGACGGCGGCGGTCAGGCAATCGAGCGCGCGAAGCCGATCGCTCTCACCCGCGGCGTCGAGCCGGAACGGCTTGGCCGCCGGGTTCGATTCGCTCGAGATCGGCATCGACGCGTTGAACGCCATCGCCTCCTGCGGCGTCATGTCGCGGAAATCGAGCGGCTCCGGAACCGGCGGCAAGACGGTCTCGTGGCGCATCGCGGGAGTGATGAACCGGTCGGCTCCACGCGCTTCGGCCGGTGTGTCGAGTGCATCCAGCGACGTCACGCTGATGCCGGCAAACAAATAAAGCGACACCATCGTCGCGAGCACCAGGGTGCTCGGCCAATGTTGCCGCTTCGGCAGCGCAGATGGAGCGAGAAGGCGATTTTGGACGGCAGCAATCATAGGGTCTCCAGGAGCCGCGGCGAATAAGATGACGTCATTTCGCTTGCAACCTTGCGCCCGGCCAGCGGTGGCTCAATTCGGTTAATCCGTTCTGGTGCGATGCGGTTCCGGGCGCCGCTCGAGGGAGCGATTTGAACAGCTTAAACTGGATTAAGAATCGGGGCCGAAACGGCCTCGGGAGAGGAACATCAACCACCCGTAACGGTTGAACCGCCGAGATATTTTCATTGCGGGACAACATCGAATGGCATTCAAATCGTTCGCGGAGCCGGCCGTGGCGCCGGTCCCGCGCTATTTGACGGACGGATTTCAGCGCGCACTGGCGCATTGGAACCACGAGCGGCTTGCGCCGCAATTTCCGACCGAGGACTGGCCGTCCCAGCTGGCGCGCGACTCGCGCATGCTGCGGCTCGAGGGCAGCTTTCTCGAACAGCTTCGCGGCGAAATAGCGGAGCAAGCGGCATCGGCCCCCACCGATCCGGACGGCTTCATCCGCTGGTTCGAGGGACTGAAGGAAATTGGCCCCGGTCAGGGCGATCAGCTGTTTCCATGGCTCGCGGAGCAAGCGAGCCTGGAGGACGTCCGCTGGTTCCTCGAGCAGGAGGCCGCCGGCGAGGCCGGCTTCGACGATCTCGTCGCTTACACCCAGGTCAAGCTCCCGCCACGTGCAAAGCTCGAGCTTGCGCGCAATTATTGGGACGAGATGGGGCGCGGCAACGCGGCCGGCGTGCATGGATCGATGCTTGCGACTCTCATCGAGGCGCTGCACCTCGATCCTCGCATCGACACCACGGTCTGGGAAAGCCTGGCCCTCGCCAATGCGATGACGGCAATGGCGACCAACCGGCGCTATACGTGGCACTCGGTCGGCGCGCTTGGGGTGATCGAGCTCACCGCCCCCGGCCGCTCGGCGAGCACCGCGGCGGGGCTGCGACGGCTTGGCCTGTCAGACCGCGAACGGCGCTATTTCGACCTGCATGCGCTGCTCGACGTCAAGCACAGCCAGGATTGGAACCGGGAGGCGCTGGTGCCGCTGGTCGAGGAAGATCCTCGCCGCGCCACCGCGATGGCCGAGGGCGCGCTGATCCGGCTCACCTGCGGCGCGCGCTGCTTCCAGCGCTACCGCGCAGCCTTGGGCGTGGCACGCAGCGCCTCGTCGGTCGGCTAACTCCCGCGAAGATTCATCGCGCCCGAGCGCAGCTTCGTCGCTCCGGTGCACCCCGGTCGATCTCCAGCAGGATTCGGTCGCAGCTCGACAGCGCCTACGGCACCTCTGCCCTAGGGCACACTCATCGGCCAAACGGCCTCAGCCCAGGGAGATACGACATGACCGCACCGCTTTTCCGTACCTTCTCGACCTGTGTCGCCGCGCTGTTCGTCAGCACGTTGCTCGTCACCGCCATCACCTCTTCGGCGGGGATGATCTGAGCACGCGCGGGACAGTTTCCGGCAAGCATGCTCCTCCGCAACCCTCGCGGGGGAGCGGCTGTCTTGCAATGAGCGTTTAGACCGTCACTCAATCGAGCGCGAGCGCGGCCTTCACAGCCGCAGCATAGCTTGGCCCCACCTGCACGGTCGCGCCATCGGCGAGGACGAGCGCGAGCGAGCGATTGGCGCGGCGTACCTCCGCGACCTTGTCCGGCCGGACGAATGCCGAGCGGTGCACGCGCAGCAGCGCCGATCCCGTCAATTTATCCTCGAGCGCCGCCATCGTGATGCGCAGCAGATGGCTGCGCACGTCGGTGTGCAGCAGCACATAATCGCGCGCCGCCTCGATCCAGTCGATCGCTTCGAGCGGAACGCGCCGCTGGCCGTGCCGCTCCGGTACCCAAAAGCCGCCATCCTCGAGCCCGGGCGCGCCGCTGCTGCGTAGCGTTGCGACTTCCTCAGCGAGCACGCCGGCGCGTGCCGCCTGCTCGCGCAGCGTTCGGCGGCGACGGGCGCGCTCGACCGCCTGGCGCAGCCGGTCGAACCGCACCGGCTTGAGCAGATAGTCGGCCGCATCGACGTCGAACGCGTCGGGCGCATAATGTTCGTGCGCGGTGACGAAGACCAGCTCCGGCCTCGGCTCGACCTTGATATCGGCCGCCGCGCGAAGTCCGTTGCGCCCAGGCATCTGAATGTCGAGCAGCACGAGATCCGGCTTCAGCCGCTCGATCTCGGCGAGAGCTTCGTCGCCGTCTTGCGCCTGGCCGACGACCTCCGCCCCCTCGATATCGGCAAAGAATGTCCGCAGCCGATCGAGGGCAAGATCCTCGTCGTCCACGAGCAGCACGCGCATTTTATCCCCCTTTGCCTTTGCGGATGTTTTGCGCCGCCGCCATCCATTGTTCAAGCTGCAGCCATTGCTGAAGCCGGACGAGGGGGTCAGTCGCTTTCCTGGACGTCGGGAATGCAGATCGTCGCGATATAGAGGCTGCCGTTGGCCTGGGTGGTGAGGCTGGCGGCGTCGCCGAACACCGCCTTGAGCCTTTGCCGCACGTTCACCAGCCCGACGCCGGTCCCCCCCGAGGCGCCGGTCCCGCCCGAGATGCCGGTTTCGGCCGGAACGCTGTCATTCTCGACGGTGATGCAGAGCAGATGGGCTTCGAGCGTAGCGTTGATCCTGACCGTGACGGGCTCGCGCGATCGCGCCACGCCATGTTTGATCGCATTCTCGACCAAGGGCTGCACGAGGAAGCTCGGGATCAGCGCGGCTCCGGCCTCGGGCTGGCAGCCAATACTGACGATCAGGCGCTTGCCGAAGCGGACGCCTTCGATGTCGAGATATTCCTCGATCAGCGCAAGCTCCTCCTCGAGCGGCACCAGCCCGGTTGGGTCGCAGGTCAGCGACGAACGCAGGAAGCTCGACAGCTTGCTCGTCATCTCCTCGGCGTCCTCGTTGCGGCGCGTGACGATCAGCGACGAGATCGAGTTCAAAGTGTTGAACAGGAAATGGGGATTGAGCTGGTAGCGCAGCGCCTGGAGCTGCGCCTGCTGCGCCGCCGAGCGGGCATCGGCGAGCTGGCGCTGGCTTCGCGTCGAGCTGCGCCGCGTGAACGCCATCTGGAACAAAGCGAGATTGACCGCGAATACGAGCAGGTAGCGGAAAGCGGCCTCATAGCCGCGCGAGAAGTTGATCGGCACGTCGAACCACGACGCCTCGACATTCTGCGCCACCCAGGCCGTGTAGAGGAGATCGAACGAAGCGTGCGCGACCGCGACCGAGAAGACCGCGGTTGCGAGCGTGAAGATGCGCAATTGGGTCGGCCATTCGAGCGTTGCGCGAAACACGGCGAAGACGAACAGGCCAAGGCTCATCGACACGACAACCGTCGAGGCATCGAGGAATATGCTGAACCACCCGTCCCCCGAATGGCGCACAATGATGCCCGGCAGGAAGATCAGGACGATGAAGAGCCACAAAGCGACGGTGAGAAACAAAGCGTCGCCCCAGCGCGCGTCTGACTTGGCGGATGGCATGAACGCGACGGCCCCTCGTCGTTGAGGGCGCAATTTCTGCCCGAAAGCCGCTAAACTGTCACTCGCCATCAACACCAAATATCGCTTCGTTGAGACGCCAGATGACCGCCGAGCAGCGGGCAACGCCATGCGGCGGTGACCAAAGCGCCTGATTGAACGACCAAAATCACCGATCCGGGCGCTGGCGGCAGCGGCTGGAGCGACCGGAGCGACCGGAGCGACCGGAGCGGCGACGCAGGCTTCGGCGATATCATCCCACCTCGTCAGCTCCCGGCAGGAACCGGCCGTCTTTTCTTCAGCTCGAAGCCGTCGCCGGACGCAAGCACGTGCACGCACACGTCGTGCATCGAGAGGACTCGTTCGGGACTGGCTTCCGCGACATTGCTGTGTGTGACGTCTTCGCCGTCAACGACATAGACCGCCCCGCTGCCGATCACAGTGAAGCGGTCGCCGTCGACGATCGCCGCTGTGTCCTCGTCGATGCCGATGCCGAGCACGCGCGGATTGTGGGCGACCGCGCCCAGCAGGCGGCCGAAGCGGCCGCGCTCGGCGAAATGCTGATCGATAATGACGTCGCGGATGAGGCCGAGACCCGGTGCCATATGAAGGTCGCCGATGCGGTGGGTCTCGGCGCTGGTGCCTTTGACAAGCATCGTTTCGCTCATCACCGAGGCGCCTGCCGAGGTTCCCGCAATGACGCCGCCTTGCTCCCAGATTTCGCGTATCCTGTCCTCGACCTGGGTGTCGCCGATCTGGCTGGTGATGCGCAGCTGATCGCCGCCCGAGAAGAAAATCCCGGCGGCGCCCTCGAGCTTCGCAAGCGTCTCGCCGGCGTTGGTTTCCGAGCGTTCCGCGACATAGACCTCGACCAGTTCCCCGATGTCGAGATCGACGAACGCCTTTCGATATTCTTCGTAATAGCCTTCGGGCTCGTGGCTCGCGACGGTCGCGAGGACGAGCTTGCCGCCGCGCACGTGACGCGCGACCTCGCGCAGGATCTTGCGGTCTCCGCGCGGATCACGGTCTTCGTGGCCGCCGATCACGATCAGCGGCCCGCGCCGCTTGCTTTGCTCACTCATCGCTCGATGTCATCTTTCTACATGCCGGTCGCCGGCGTGGCTGCCGCTCCGACAGCAACGGAAGAAGGGCGGAAATGGTGCCATCGGCAAGATCGAGCGGCATCACCAGCCGACGCCGGCACCAATGTTCACAGCGTTGGTGTTCGCAGCGTTGCTGTTCGCGGCGTTGGTCATTCGGCCGCGAGGAGATGATTGTCGAGCGCGCGATAATGATTGCTGAAGGCAAGCACCTGCCGCCAGGCCGCAGTCACGTCGGTTGGCGTGATGATCAGCAGGTCGCCCGGCCTTGCGTCTTCGAGGCTCGCCTGGGTCGCTTCCGGCTCGCCGGCGATCAAATGGACGCGCGCCGGATCGAAGCCGGCCGCAACCGCACCCTCGAAGAGCAGGTTCATGATCTCTCCGCGCGGTCTGCCGCGCGTGCTCGGATCCTCGCGGAAGAAGAGCTCGTCGAAAATACCGGCCGCGATCCGGCCCATTTCGAAAATGTCCTCGTCCCTGCGGTCGCCCGGGATAGAGATCGTCGCCATGCAGCGCCGGTAGCGGTGGCGCAGCCCGTTCACCAATTCGCCGACCGCGTTCAAGCCGGCGGGGTTGTGCGCATAATCGACGATGACGCGGAAGCCATGCGCATCGTGGACGTTAAGCCGCCCCGGGTTCTGCTCGAAGCTCGACTGGAAGGTCGCAAGCGCGGAGCGCAATGTGAGGATCGGCACGCCGTGCGCGATGCAGACGGCGGTGGCGGCGAGTGCGTTGGCGATGTTGAAGCCGGCCATGCCGTGGATGGTGGCCGGAATGTCGGCGGCCTGCATCACGTGTTCGCGTTGACCGCCGTCGTAGACGACGATCGTGCCGCCGTCGTCGCCCGGCTCGCGGACGACCGCCATGCCTCCTGCCGCGATATGCTCCCGCAAAAAATCGGGCATGTCGGCGCCGCCGTTCATCGAGAACCAGGCAATGCGGCCGCCGGCGCGGCGAGCCATCCTTGCGACCAAGGGATCGTCCGCGTTGAGCACGCTGGTGCCGCGGCGCTTCACCGTTTCGACGATCAGAGACTTGACGTTGGCGAGATCCTCAACCGTCTCGATGCCTTTAAGACCAAGGTGATCGGGGCTGACGTTGAGCATCACTCCAATGTCGGAGCTGCCGAAGGCGAGCCCTTCGCGGAGCAACCCACCGCGCGCCGTCTCGAGCACCGCGACGTCGACGCTGGGATCGCGCAGCACCATGCGCGCGCTGCGCGGACCGGTCGCGTCGCCCGGAGAGACCAGCACGTCGTTGACGTAGACGCCGCTGGTCGATGTCAGCCCGACAGTGCAGCCGGTCTGGCGCAGGACGTGCTGGACCATGCGGGCCGTCGTCGACTTTCCATTGGTGCCGGTGATCGCGATGATCGGGATCCGGCTGCGACTCCCCGGCGGGAAGAGCATGTCGATCACCGGCCGCGCGACGTCGCGCGGCGCGCCTTCGGACGGTTCGATATGCATGCGGAAACCGGGAGCGGCATTGACCTCGATCACCCCGCCGCCGGTCTCGCGCACCGAACGACGGATATCCGGCGCGATAAAGTCGATGCCAGCGACGTCGAGACCGATGATCGCCGCGGCCCGGCGTGCGATCTCGGCATTGTCCGGGTGAATGACGTCGGTGCGGTCGACCGCCGTGCCGCCGGTCGACAAATTGGCGGTCGCGCGGAGCATGACCTGTTCGCCCGCAGCCGGAACCGTTTCGACGGTCCTGTTCGATCTCTGAAGGAATTCAACGACGTGTGCATCAATCTTGATGCGCGTCATTACCTTTTCATGACCGTGGCCGCGGCGCGGGTCCCGGTTGACCTCGTCGACCAGCTGGGCGATCGTGCGAACGCCATCACCGATCACATGCGCGGGCACCCGCTCGGCGCACGCCACCATCTTTCCGCCGATCACCAGGATGCGATGATCGTTGCCCGCGAAATAGCGTTCGACGATTACCCTAGGGCTGTGCCCGGCTGCTGCCGCAAAGCCGAAGCGGAGCTGCTCTTCATTGGCAATGCCGATCGTGACGCCGCGGCCATGGTTGCCGTCGAGCGGCTTTGTGACGAGCGGATAACGCAATTTCTTGGCTTGGCGAACGGCTTCCTCGACGTCGCGAACAACCATGCCGCGGGGAACCGGGACACCCGACTGGTCGAGCATCTTCTTGGTGAGATCCTTGTCCCCAGCGAGCTCGACGGCGACCAGCGAGCTGTTGCCGGTGATGCTGGCGCGGATACGCTGCTGATGCCTGCCGTGGCCGAGCTGGACGAGGCTCTGCTCGTTGAGGCGCATCACCGGAATGCCGCGGCGCCGCGCTTCGTCGATCAGCGACTGCGTCGTTGGGCCGTAAGAGGAGCGCCGCACCTGCCGCTCGAGCGCTCTGAGCCGGCGACC
>JAQGLH010000382.1 GCA_028293005.1 Alphaproteobacteria bacterium | reverse complement strand
GAGGACAATGATTACCAGGGTTTACGGCTGACCGCCTGATCCTGCCTGCGGCAGCGCCTCGCCCGTCGGCGATGCGCTGCCGAACCACATGAGAGAGGAACGATGATGGCGAGTCAGCAATCGCAGGCGTTGACGGATATGTACCGCGACTGGACCGCACGTATGGGCACCGGCACGATGGAGTTGCCGCAGATCCGCGAGATGTTCGAAGGTTGGGGGGCATTGGCGACAGAGCCCGAGAACATGGAATATGCCGAGATCAACCTCGGCGGCGTGCGCTGCCTGCGCGCGATGGAAAAGGGCCTCGACGACAAGATGCGCGTCCTGCTCTGCTTCCATGGCGGCGGCTTCGTCTGCGGATCGGTCGAATCGCATCGCAAGATGTTCGCGCACATCGCCAAGGCGCTGGGCTGCAAGGCGGCGATCGTCGATTACGACCGTACGCCGGACAACCCGCATCCCGGCATCCTCAACCAGTGCGTCGCCGCCTACGCCGACTTGCTCGCCAAGGGCTACAAGCCCGAACATATCGCCATCATCGGCGATTCCGCGGGGGGTAATCTTTCGATCGCGACGTTGGTGCTGGCCAAGCTGCTCGGCTATCCGATGCCGGCAGCGACGGTTCCGCTGTCGCCGTGGCTGGACATGGAGCCGACCGCGGAAACGATGCAGACCAAGGCCGACGTCGATGCGTTCGTGGCGCCCGACGCGGTGCGGTTCATGGCGAGCATGTATCTGGGCGCCGGCCAGGATCCGGCGGGGCCGCTGGCAAGCCCGCTTTACGCCGACGTCTCCGGCCTGCCGCCAATTTTGATCCAGGTCGGCGGCCATGAAGCTTTGCTCGGCGACAGCGAGCGCCTCGAGGCGAACGCGCGCAAGGCCGGCGTCGATGTCACGCTCCAGGTCTATCCGGAAATGCAGCACGTCTTCCAGCTGATGGCCGGCAAGGCGCCCGAGGCCGACGATGCGGTCGCCAAGATCGTTGCGTGGCTGAAGCCCAAGCTGGATCTTTGAGCGGTTTCTAAAGGGAGGTGGACAAAAGCCCGCTCCACCACAGTTCGGGTGCGGACCGCCAAGCGGTGGAGGGGTTTGTTTGCGCTCTCAACCCGCGGCTGCCGGCTCGTCGCGGAGCTGGACGGCGAGGTCGCGGAAGTTGGCGGCGATGCGGTTGGTCTGCTCGGGCGGGAGCGCGATCGCCAACCCGAGCCCTTCCGAATGCCGCGAGCCGGTGATCGGCAGGAAGCGGATATTGTCCGACGAGTAACGGCTCACCGTGCTCGCCACGAGGGCGATGCCGATGCCGCTTTCGACCAGCGAGAGAATGGTCTGGGCCTGGATTGCCTCCTGCACGACGTTCGGCTGGAACCCGGCCTCGTGGCACATCAGCATGATCATCCCGCTCAAGTTCGGCACGTTGGCGCGCGAATAAGCGATCAGCGGCTCGTCCTTGAGCTCGCGGATGTCGATGCTGGTGCGCGTGCCGAAGCGCCCCGATGCGGGGACTGCAACCACGAAGCGGTCGTGCTCGACGGTTTCCAGCCGGGCGGCGGTCGGATTGAGGACGGGCACGCGCACGATCGCAACATCGAGCTGCCGCCGGTCGATCTTTTCGAGCAGATCGGTGGTCCACGATTCCTCGAGCATCAGGCTGACCTTGGGGTACAGCAGGCGGAACTCCTTGAGCAGCCGCGGAAGCAGCGCGTAAGTCGCGGTGCCGACAAAGCCGAGGCGGACGGTGCCCGAGGTCCCGGCGACGGTCTCGCGGATCGACAGGCGCATCTGCTCGGCGTGGAACAGCACCCGCCGCGCATCGATCAGGGCCGCGGCTCCCGCCTCGGTGATCTCGACCCGGCGCTGGGTGCGATCGAACAGCCTGGCGCCCAGTTCCGCCTCCAGCTTGGCGAGCGAAATCGACAACGGCGGCTGCGCCATGTTCAGCCGTTCGGCCGCGCGATGGAAGTTGAGCGTCTCGGCCAGCGCCACGAACTGGCGGACCTGTTCGAGTTTCATCGATATCTCTCCGGTATTAGATTTCCGAAAACTAATATTGGACGACCTTCAGTGCCCTGCCTAGTCCCGAGACCAGGGATGAGGATCAACTGAAAAATGCTGCCTCTTGAGGGGATTAAGGTACTGGATCTCGGATCCGTGCTGATGGCGCCTTACGCTGCCCAATGGCTGGCGGATTTGGGAGCCGACGTCATCAAGGTGGAAACGCCGACCGGGGATTCGACGCGCCACACCGGGCCGACGCCGGAGCCCGGCATGGCGGCGATCTTCCTCGGCACCAATCGCAACAAGCGCAGCATCGTGCTCGATCTGCGCGATCCAGCCGGGCTCGCGGCGCTGCTGCGGCTGGTCGATCGCGCCGACGTGTTCCTGCACAATGTCCGGCCGCAGAAGCTCGACAAGCTCGGCATCGCACCCGAGGCGCTGATGGCGCGAAACCCGCGCCTGATCTACGCCGGGCTGCACGGCTTCGGACAGGACGGGCCCTATGGCGGCCAGCCCGCTTACGATGACATCATCCAGGGCATGTGCGGCAACGCCGATCTGATGCAGCGCCAGATCGGCCAGCCGAAATATTTCTCGACCGTCAGCGCCGACAAGACCAGCGGCCTGGTCGCCACGATCGGCATCCTCGCGGCGCTGGCGGGGCGCGAGCGAACCGGCGTCGGCGGGTTCGTCGAGATTCCGATGTTCGAGACGATGGTCGCGTTCAACCTCGTCGAGCATCTCTATGGCGCGCACTTCGATCCGCCGCTCGGGCCGACCGGCTATCCGCGCGCGCTTGCGGTGGCGCGCGGGCCTTTCCGAACCGAAGACGGCTATATCAGCATGATGCCGTACACCGACCGTCACTGGGTCGATTTCTTCCGCGAAGTCGGTGCCGACGACATGCTCGACGATCCGTTGTTCATCGACATTGCGTCGCGCACAAGCAACATCGACGCGCTCTACGAGCGTCTCGCCGCGATCCTGCTGACGCGGACGAGCGGCGAATGGCTCGAGCTTTGCACCAGGCTCGAGGTCCCGGCGGCGCCGGTGCTCAAGATCGACGATCTGGTGAGCGACGCGCATCTTCAGGCGACCGGCTTTTTCGAACATCGTTCCGATCCGGGGCTCGGCTCATTGCTCTTCCCGGGGGTCCCCTTGCTGTTCGACGGCGTCCGGCCGGGCGTGCGGGTGCCGCCGCGGCTGGGCGAGCATACCAGCGAAGTGCTCGAAGAAGCCGGCTTCGCGGCCGACGAGATTGCCGCGCTCCTCGCTTACGGCTCGGCGCGGCAGCATGGCTGGGTTGAAACCCGGGAGCCCGCCGTCGCGGCGCAGCCAACGCTCTGAGAGAGGAACCAGTCATGTCCAACGTGCTTCGGCTCGAGAAATCGGGCCGCGTGGCGAAGCTCATCTTCGATCGGCCGGACCAGCGCAACGCGATGGGCTTCGGCTCCGATCCTGGCGACTTTCTGGCCCGCGCCGCGGAGCTCAACGCCGACGAGAGCATCAGCTGCGTGATTCTCACCGGCGCCGGCAAGGCATTCTCCGCCGGCGGCGACGTCAAGCAATTGCGCGAATGGGCGCATCAGGCGAGCATGCACCCCAAGCAGCTGCTGGCGCTTTACGAGCAGGGCATCCACCATCTCGTGCAGGCGCTGTGGAGCCTCGAGATGCCGGTGATCGCCGCGATCAACGGCGCCGCGATCGGGCTTGGCAACGATCTGGCGTGCCTTGCCGACATCCGCATCGCGGCGGCTTCGGCGAAGTTCGGCGCGACGTTCCTCAAGATCGGCCTCGTTCCCGGCGATGGCGGCGCCTGGTTGTTGCCGCGAGTCATCGGCTGGGATCGCGCCGCCGAGCTCTACTTCACCGGCAAGGTGATCGATGCCGAGACCGCGCTCGCGTACCGGTTGGTAACGCAGGTGGTCGACGATGCGGAGCTGATGGCGACCGCCGAGGCGCTTGCCGCCTCGATCTGCGAACAGCCGCCTCAGGTGCTGCGCCTGACCAAGAAGCTGATGCGTGCCGGGATCGAGCAGAGCTTTCCCGAGGTGATGTCGCTGTCGGCCGCCTATCAGGTGCTCGCGCATCTCACCGACGATCATCGCGAAGCGCTCGACGCCATGCACGACAAGAGGCCGGCGGTGTTCACCGGGCGCTGAAGCAGCGGACTTCGCTGCATCCCGCAAGACAGTTAGCGATACTGAAAATACATCAAATGAGAAAAGAACAATATTAGACGCGGTGAGGCGCCGCTCATAGAAACATCAGACATGACTCGTCGGCGCGCACCACGCGCGCCGTAAAGGCGGGCAACAGGAGGGGATGAAGCGATGCTAAAGATCTCTAGAGTTTCCTTGCTGGCCTCGGCCGCGCTGCTTCCAGGCGCCGCGCTGGCACAGGCAGCGCCGTCGGCGATGGCGGATCAGCCGCCTGCTCCAGCGGCAGTCGAGGCAAACGCGCCGCCGGCAGCAGCCGCCACCGGCGCGGACGGCCCCAGCGACATCATCGTCACGGCGCGCCGCCAGAATGAGAATCTGCAGGACGTGCCCGCCGCCGTCTCCGTGCTCACCGCCGAGACGCTTCAGCAGACCGGCGCGCGCATGGCGACCGACTTCGTCAACCTCACCTCGGGTGTCACGATCCAGTCCGCGGCCACCGAGCCCGGCGACGTTTCGATCAACATTCGCGGCCTCAATGGCGCGCGCGACGCGGAAAACAACGTCGCGCTGGTGATCGACGGCGTGCTTCGTACCAACAACGTCGCCACCACCCAGCCGCAGGGCGCGATCTCGCAGGTCGAGATCATCAAGGGCCCGCAGGGCGCGCTCTACGGCCGCAACGCTTCCGCGGGCGCGATCGTGATCACCACGGTCAAGCCGTCGGACGTACTGCGCGGCGAGCTGCGCGCAACGGCCGGCGACGACAATACCTATCTGGTCTCGGGGATGTTGAGCGGCCCGTTGACCGACCAGATCGGTTTCACGATCCAGGCCGAGCATTCGCGCTCCGATGGCCATTTTCGCAACGTCTTCCTGAGCTCGGACCTCAACCAGCAGGTCTATCCGGGCAACAGCACCGATGCGAGCTCGATCGACAGTTACAAGAAGACCTACGTCTTCGGCCGCCTGTTGATCGCGCCGAGCGACGATACCGAGATCGATATCAAAGCGAACTACGGTTACCAGGAGGCCGGCGCGAT
>JAQGLH010000415.1 GCA_028293005.1 Alphaproteobacteria bacterium | reverse complement strand
CGCGTCTACAACCCCCAGCAAAGAATCCTCGTCACCGGCGGCGCCGGATTTCTTGGTTCTCACCTGTGCGAGCGACTGCTGGCGGATGGCCACGACGTGCTTTGCGTCGATAACTATTTCACCGGCCGTAAAGACAATATCGCCCATCTGCTGGCCAATCCGCACTTCGAGGCGATGCGACATGACGTAACATTTCCGCTGTATGTAGAGGTCGACCAAATTTACAACTTGGCCTGCCCGGCGTCGCCGGTGCACTACCAGTTCGATCCGGTGCAGACTACCAAGACCAGCGTGCATGGCGCGATCAACATGCTGGGCCTGGCCAAGCGGGTGAAAGCGAAAATCCTCCAGGCCTCCACCAGCGAGGTTTATGGCGATCCCATCGAGCATCCCCAAACCGAAAGCTATTGGGGCAATGTCAATCCGATTGGAACGCGCTCCTGCTACGACGAAGGCAAGCGCTGCGCCGAGACGCTGTTCTTCGACTATCACCGCCAGCACAAGATGCGGATCAAGGTCGCGCGCATCTTCAACACCTACGGGCCGCGCATGCATCCGGCGGACGGCAGGGTCGTCTCCAACTTGATCATGCAGGCGCTGCGCGGCGAGCCGATCACTCTCTATGGCGACGGCCTGCAGACGCGCTCATTCTGCTACGTCAGCGATCTCGTCGAAGGGATCATCGCGCTGATGGACTCGTCCCGAGACGTCACCGGACCGATCAACCTCGGAAATCCGGTCGAGCTTACGATCCTCGATATCGCGAAGCAGATCCTCGCTCTGACCAAATCGAAGTCCGAGCTCCAGTACCAACCGTTGCCCGAGGATGATCCGCTCCGCCGGCGCCCCGATATCGCATGGGCACGCGAGAGGCTGAACTGGTCTCCGACCGTCGACCTTTCCGACGGCCTCCGCAAAACGATCCACTATTTTCAGAATCTGTGACGAGGCCGCGTCATCGCGCATCTTTTTCAGCGCATCGGTGCTGGTCGGGTTTTCGTTCAGACGAGAAGCGGCCCATAGCGATACGCATAGCCGGCGGCCCAGGTCGCCGCGACGGCCAGGATCAGCAATCGCCAGCGCGGCAGGCCGGCCGTCGCAAGTTGCCAGACCAGCGCCGCCTGGACAGCGAGCTCGGTCCAGTAGAAATAGCGGAAGCCGCTGGCGACCCCAACCACCAGATAGGAAAGGCCGTAGAGCATGCCCGACAAAGTGAGGGCGCGCGCCGGGTGGGTCAGCGGCATGAATAAAAGCAGCGCTCCGACCACCAGCCAGGTGACCGGCCACAGCAAGGCGTTGCGGACCAATGCATCCTTGAGGAGGTTCTGCTCGCCGGGACCGCAGGCATGGTGGCTGGGAACGTAGACGCAGTCCTGCATCGGCGGCACCAGGAAGTAGATGCTATGGTTGAAGTGGGTGAGCCGGTGCCGGAAATAGGCCAGCGGCTCGGCGCCGATTGCGGCAATCCAGGCTGCGGTCAGGTCGGCGGGGGTCCGGTCCAAGGCGTTGCAATCGCGCTGAAGCGTGTCCCAGTAAAAGGGGGAGTAACAGCGAGACACCTCCGGTCCGATCACCCGCCGCCCGCTGTTGACCTCGATACCCGCCAGATCGAACAGCTGCAGCGACTTCTCGACGTGCGAGCGTTCCGCACCAAGCAGCGAAAGATTGATGAACTGCGAGACGGGCACGAGCGCCGCGGCAACAGCCAAGGACACGACAAGCAAAACCGGCAGCTGCCGCGACCGCAGGAACAGCGGCGGAACGGCGAAGATCGCATTCGCCCGCGTCAGCATGCCGAGCAGCGCGGGAACCAGGCCGGCAGCGCGGCCGAACTGCACGGTGAGCCCGGTCACCAGGAGCAACAGCGAGACCAGAAGCGTGTCCTTCTGAATGCGGCCAAGATAGATCAGCGACATCGGGGTGAGCCCGACGACCAGCATTGCGTATCCCCATCGAGCCGAGCTTTCCTGCCGCAGTCGGTGCGCGAGCAAGGCGAGTCCGAACCAGTAGAGCGGCACCTGCACCAGCAGCATCGCCTGCGGCGTAGCGCCGAGCGCTCGCCAGATGGTCGCCATCAGGGGCGGATTCCAGTCGCGCAGGTGGCCGGTCCGGATTTCCTCCAACTGGCTGACGCTGTCGCCGATCAGGGCGCCGGGCCAGTGCAGCAGCAAGATCGCGAGGGCAAGCAGGCCCGCTACGCCCCAGAGCACCCACGGTTTTGCGAACTCGCGTCGCAACCAGAGCCTCATCACGCCTTCTGCCACCACGCCCGCCGCTGCAGCGGGGCGGCCGGCTTTCGCCGGCAGATATTTACAGCAAGGCTGAAGGGTCCACGCATGCTCTCGCACCGGTAACGCGCGGCCACGGCGTGCGCCAAGCGAATGTTCGATTGCTGGGGAATGGTGGCGCACCCGACAGGATTCGAACCTGTGGCCTCTGCCTTCGGAGGGCAGCGCTCTATCCAGCTGAGCTACGGGTGCCTGGTGCCGTGGACGGCGCTTAGCAAAGCGGCGCTGGCGCTGCCAGTGACTTGTTCAACTGCGTTTCGGCGGCGCGAGCGCCCGACCGCTCCGGCTCGCAGTCCCGCTGCCGCTCCTGGCGTGGCGCTTGGTCGGTCCGCTGCCCGGCGGCGGAGTCTTCGGCTGGTAGCGGCAGATATCGGCGATCACGCAGCGCCAGCACTCGGGCTGCCGCGCCTTGCACACATAGCGGCCATGGAGGATCAGCAGATGATGCGCGTCGCGCCGGTAGGGCGGGGGGACGATTTTGTCGAGCTTGAGCTCGACGGCGAGCACGTCCTTGCCGGGTGCGAGGCCGGTGCGGTTCGAGACGCGAAAGATATGCGTGTCGACGGCGAACGTCTCGGCGCCGAACGCGGTGTTCATCACCACGTTCGCGGTCTTGCGGCCGACTCCGGGCAGCGCCATCAAAGCATCGCGGTCGCGCGGCACCTCGCCGCCGTGCTGCTCGACCAGCTGGCGGCTCAGGGCGATGACGTTCTTGGCCTTGGTGTTGAACAGGCCGATCGTCTTGATCGTCTCGCGCAGCCGCTCCTCGCCGAGCTCGACCATCGCCTGCGGCGTGGTGACATGCTTGAACAGCTCGCGCGTCGCGAGATTGACTCCGGCGTCGGTCGACTGCGCCGAAAGCACCACCGCAACCAGCAACGTATAGTCGTTGACATAGGCAA